>NZ_JAIQXS010000008.1:0-250977 GCF_020166565.1 Rhizobium sp. 3T7 | reverse complement strand
CCCACGGGGCAGCCACGCATTCCCGAAGCTCAGAACCTATGGGTGAAGCCGGCTCTGTTCTTTTGATGTCATTGTCGGCTGGAGATCAAGGCGGCTTTGCCTTGTCTGAAGCATGGGAGCTGGTGATCGACACGACGGCGCAGTTGCCTTCGCACCCCCGCAACCGATTGCCTCGAGTCTCGCATTTGTCCTGTCTCGTCCTTCAAACGTGAACGAAACTCGATCCCGATACGGCTGCAATACACAAGCCATATCAATGCCCTTTTCGAGGCTGCTGGTCTTGCGGATATCGCCACGCAATCAGATTCTCTGCCCGAAGTTGATGGTCCTGGCGTGCAGCAAGGGCGGCGTAAAAACACCACGCGCTAAGCCAACATATCGACGTTTTTTCATCGGATGCTCTCCCGTGCTGGAGATGTCCGCCGGTTGCGGAGACGGCTTGCCAACGGTCGATTGGTGGGCGCCGCGAATGGTGAAGTGCCTTTGAAAATGCGGTCCGTCGACGCCGCCTTGCAGCCTGCAAAGTGGCTTGAAATGTAACGGTTCGATTACAGTTTCATTTTGAGGCCGCCGGAATGAGGTAAAAACCGCTTCATTCCGGCGGCGCATTCATCAACGGAGAAGATGCCAATGCGCAGCATTCTTGTGTGTGTGATGATTGCATTCGCGTCCTGCGCTTACGGCCATGACGCGCCTTCGGGTTGGAGCTATGAGCCCTTCTGTTGCAATGGCGATAGCGAAACCGGTGACTGCCAGATGATCCCGCCGAAAAGCGTGGCGATTACCCCCCATGGCTATCGGGTGACGCTGCTGCCGGGCGATCACCGACTTGTCACGCATGCGCATGTCTTCCTGCTTCCCATGGGAAAGGCCATGCGTTCAGGTGACGGCGACTATCATCTCTGCCTGTTCCCGAACGAGGATACGCCGCGTTGCTTCTACGCGCCACAGATGGGCTATTAGCTGCCCTTGATCTCAGAGTCGTTCATTTCCTCGAGAATCCAGTTTCGGAATGCCTTGATCTTAGGAACGTTGCGACGGCTCTCCGGATAGGCCAGCCAGTAGTCCCAATCGTTGTCGCTGCAGACGATTGGAAAGGGCTGGATCAGCCGACCTGCCGCAATGTCATCGCGATAGAACGCGGGCGTCAGGATCGCCACGCCTTGTCCCGCAAGAGCAGCGCTCGCCTCGAAGGACTGTGCGCCGAGCCGGCTGCGCGGCCGGCCCGCGAGGTCGGGATTGTGGACACCGGCCGCCTCGAACCATGAAGCCCACCACGAGTCGCCGGCATCGATCAGTCGCAGTTTGAGGAGATCACTCGGCTGGCGGATGCCGCCGGCGGCGCTAGCGGCAAGTTCGGGGCTCAGCATCGGCGTGAAATCGATCGCCATCAGCCGATGCGATACAAGACCCGGCCATTCGCCCTTGCCGCTGCGGATCGCGATGTCGGCCGGGTCCCTGGCAAAATCGATCAGCGAGCCCGATGTGATCAGGCGTACGGCGGTGGCCGGATATTTGAGGTGAAACGAGCCGAGATGACGCGCCAGCCATTGCGAGGCGAAGGTCGGCGTGGAGTGGATCAGCAGCGTTTCCTCAGCAGCGCCGCGAACCGAGGCCATCGCTTCATGCAACATGGCAAAGGCTTCGGTCACTTTGGGCGCCAGCCGTTCGCCGGCGTCGGTCAGCCTGATCTGGCGTGGGCGCCGCATGAAGAGGGGCTCGCCGATATTCTCCTCCAGCAGCTTCACCTGGTAGCTGACGGCCGTCTGCGTCATGCCAAGCTCTTCGCCGGCCTTGGTAAAACTACCGAGCCTCGCGACCGCCTCGAAGACCCGCAGCGCGTTCAGGGGAAACTGTTTCGACAGCTTCATGGATAAGTTCTCTTTATGTGTCCAGACGATCGTTCGATTGGAATTGCAGCATTTATTGGCGCAGTCTGCAACCCAACGGATCAAATTGTCGAGGTGATGTCATGGATTGCGCCGCTATCGAACACGACAGGCAGGCAAGGGCTGCCGGGACTTTCAGCCGGCTGTCCGACTTTGGCCGGAGCCTGCTGCGCCGGCTTTCGGGATGGGACAGGCTGGAGCTCGAGGGTATGCCGGATCGCGTCAAGCGCGACCTCGGTTTCATGGACGGGCGCGAGCCGCGCTATAACAGGGAGTCCCAGCAGTAGGCCTGGAGGTCGGCGTGGCAGTGCCCCCAGGCGCTGCCACTTCAGCCTATGCCTTTTTCATTCTCTCCACGGCCATCAACACGCGCTCGGGCGTTGCCGGCGCATCGAGCCGGGGGCAGATTTTGTAGTTGGCGACGCTTGCAACCGCCATCGAAAGCGCTTCGAGCACCGAAATCGCCAGCATGAGAGGTGGCTCGCCCACCGCCTTGGACCGGCCGATCGTATGCTCGGCATTCTCCGACCACTCGGCCAGCCGGACGTTGAAAATCTTCGGCCGATCGGAGGCGAGGGGGATCTTGTAGGTCGAGGGCGCGTGCGTGCGCAGCCGGCCCTTGTCGTCCCACCAGAGTTCTTCCGTGGTCAGCCAGCCCATACCCTGAATGAACGCGCCCTCGACCTGGCCGATATCGATCACCGGGTTCAGCGAGCGGCCGACATCGTGCAGGATATCGGTGCGTTCGATCATGTATTCGCCTGTCAGCGTATCAATCGATACCTCCGAGCAGGCCGCGCCATAGGAATAATAGTAGAACGGCGTGCCGCGGCCGGCGGCCCGGTCCCAGTGGATCTTCGGGGTCTTGTAGAACCCGGCAGCGGAAAGCTGCACACGGGCGAAGTAGGCCTGCTTGACGAAGTCGGGGAAGGGGAACTCCTTGTCGCCAACCCGCACGCGGTTCGGCAGGAAGACTACGTCCGTGGGAGGTACAGCCCATTTTTCGGCGGCAAAGGCGACCAGCCGTTCCTTGATCTGGCGGGCGGCATCATATGCCGCCATGCCGTTCAGATCCGATCCGGACGATGCCGCCGTGGCCGAGGTGTTCGGCACCTTGCCTGTTGTCGTTGCCGTGATCTTTATCCGCTCGATGTCCACCTGGAAGCTGTCAGCCAGCACCTGCGCCACCTTCGTGTAGAGGCCCTGGCCCATCTCGGTGCCGCCATGGTTCAGATGGATCGAGCCATCCTGATAGACGTGAACGAGGGCGCCAGCCTGGTTGAAGGCCGTCATGGTGAAGGAGATGCCGAACTTCACCGGCGTGAGTGCAATGCCCTTTCGGATGTAGCGGCTGTTGCGGTTGAACGCGACGATTGCGTTGCGGCGCGCCTGATAGTCGGCGCTGTCCTCAAGCTCGTCGACGATCCGGCCGATGATGTTGCCTTCGATCTCCTGATGATAGGGGGTGAGCGTGCGACCGGAGCCGGGCTGTCCGTAGAAGTTCAGCTTGCGGATCTCGAGCGGGTCCTTGCCGAGCGCATAGGCGATTTCCTCGATAAAGCGCTCTCCGCCGACCATACCCTGTGGGCCGCCGAAGCCACGGAAGGCGGTGTTCGAGACGGTGTGAGTCTTCAGCGGCTTCGATGCTAGGTGAACATGCGGGTAGAAATAGCTGGAATCCGCATGAAACAGCGCGCGGTCCGTGACCGGCCCCGAAAGATCGGAGGAAAAGCCGCAGCGCGCAGCGTAGGTCGCGTCGACGGCATGGATTCGCCCCTCGTCGTCGAAGCCAAGTTCGTAGTCGACAAGGAAGTCATGGCGCTTACCGGTGGCAGCCATATCCTCGTCGCGGTCGGGCCGAAACTTGATGGCACGCTTCAGCTTTTTGGCGGCAATCGCCGCCAGAGCTGCAAACTGGTTGCCCTGCGTCTCTTTACCGCCGAAGCCGCCGCCCATGCGGCGCACGTTCACCGTCACCGCGTTCGACGGGATATCGAGAACATGACCGACGATATGCTGGATCTCGCTTGGATGCTGCGTCGACGACCAGACGGTAACCTCGTCGTCTTCGCCGGGGATCGCCATGGCAATATGGCTTTCCAGATAGAAATGCTCCTGGCCGCCGATCCGCATCTGGCCCGTCAGGCGCCACGGCGCATTTTCCATTTCGCTCTTGGCGTCGCCGCGCTGCAGGGTCATCGGCGTGATGACGAGGGGGCTGCCGTTGGCGAGCGCGCCATCGATATCGCTCCAGTGGGGCAGGTCGCGGTACTCGATCTTGGCCTTGCGGGCGGCCCGCCGGGCAATCTCGCGCGTTTCGGCGATGACCGCAAAGATCGGCTGGTTGTGGAATTCGACCTTCTTTTCGGCAAGCAGCGGCTCATCGCGGCTGCCGTTCGAGCTGACATCATTGACGCCGGGAACGTCCTTGCCGGTGAACACCCAGACGACGCCGGGCGTCGCCTTGACCTCGGAAAGATCCATGCTGACGATCTCGGCGTGGGCTCGATCGGACAAGCCGAGCGCGCCATGCAGCAGCCCGGTGGGCTCCGGCAGATCGTCGATGTAGTCGGCAGCTCCGGTAACGTGCTTGTGGGCGGAATCGTGGCGCAGCGCATCGTGCATCGCGCCATTGATGATGAATTTGGGGTCCGCGAAGGTCGACTTGTCCATTAGGCAACCTCCTCGAAGCGATGGAGCTCGGCCGGTGCGCCGGAGGTTTCCAAGAAGAAGCGCGTTAGCAGGTTCTTTGCCGTCAGCTGACGATACTCGGCCGTTGCGCGCCAGTCGGTCAGGGGCTGGAAGTCGGCGTCGAACTCTGCGCGCATCGCCTCGATCGTCGCTTCGTTCCACGGCTTGCCCATGAGGGCGTTCTCGACGTGGCGCGCGCGCTTCGGCGTGGCAGCCATGCCGCCGAAGGCGATGCGGATGTCGTTGACGTCTCCCTCCGTATCCAAGGTCAGATAGAAGGCGCCAAGAACCGCGGTGATGTCCTCGTCACGGCGCTTGCTGATCTTGTAGACGGCGAATTGGGTGTCCTCGGCCGGATAGGGCACGAAGATGCTCTCGACGAATTCGCCGCGGCGGCGATCCTGCTTGCCGTAGTCAATGAAGAAATCCTCGAGCCGCAGCATTCGCGTTCCGGCCAGCGAGCGCAGCTTTACGGTTGCACCAAGGGCAATCAAGGGCGGCGGCGTGTCGCCGATCGGCGAACCGTTTGCGATATTGCCGCCGATCGTACCCATGTTGCGCACCTGGTCGCCGCCGATGCGGTTGATGAGGCGGCCAAGCGTCGGCACTTTCCTGGCGATGGTCTCGAAGGCGCGGGTGTAGGTGACGCCGGCGCCGATGGTGAAGCCGCCGTCGCCAGATGTGATCGACTGCAGGTCTGTCAGGTGGTTTATGAAGACGACAGGGTCCAGGGCGCGCATCTGCTTCGTCACCCACAGGCCAACATCGGTGGCCCCTGCAACAACAGTGGCGGTGGGCTCTTCAGACAGCACGCGCGCCAACGCGTCCAGCGAACCCGGCACGACCAGCCGGCCTTCGGCCGTCGTGATCGAGATGGTCTGGCTGTTGCGCATTGCCCAGAGGCGGGAGATGATTTCGGAGCGGGTCTTTTCGAGCGGGTCAAAGAGCGCGCTCGGGCGCGTGTGGCTCACCTGCTCGGCGGCCTTCACGATCGGCTCGTAACCGGTGCAGCGACAGAGGTTGCCTTGCAGCGCCTTTTCAATGTCGGCGCGGCTCGGCTTGTCGTTGGAAAGCCAGAGGCCATACATCGACATGACGAAACCCGGCGTGCAGAAGCCGCACTGCGAGCCGTGGCAATCGACCAAGGCCTGCTGCACCGGATGCAACGTTCCATCCTTGGCCGCCAGATACTCGACCGTGACGACATGGGTGGCGTTGAGCGACCCCATGAAGCGGATGCAGGCATTGACGGACTCATAGTGCAGCTTGCCGTCGATCAGCCGCCCGACAAGGACGGTACAAGCGCCGCAATCTCCTTCCGCGCATCCTTCCTTCGTGCCGGTCAGCCGGCGCTTCAACCGGAGATAATCGAGAAGCGTCTCGGTCGGCCGGACATCGCCAAGCGTAACGTCCTCGCCATTCAGGATGAAGCGGATGCTGTCGTTCATGTGGTTCCCTGGTTTTTATGCTTATCTTGAATGGTTATGCCGCCGTCCAGCCACCGTCAATCGAGATGTGGGTACCCGTCACCTGCCGGGCTTCGTCGCTTGCGAGGTAGAGAGCCAGCGCGCCAATCTCCTCTGCCTTGACGAATTCATGCGTCGGCTGGGCCTTGAGGATCACTTCGGTCTTGACCTGCTCCTCGGTCATGCCGCGTGCCTTGGCCGTATCCGGTATCTGTTTCTCGACGAGGGGCGTCAGCACGTAGCCCGGGCAGATCGCGTTCACGGTCACGCCAAATTCGGCAAGCTCCAGTGCCGCCGTCTTCGTCAGGCCCAATATACCATGCTTTGCCGCCACATAGGCGGATTTGAACGGAGAGGCGACCAAGCCGTGCGCGGAGGCGATGTTGATGATCCGCCCTTGGCTTTTCGCCTTCATCAGCGGAATGGCCGCCCGCATGGTGTGGAACGCGCTGGACAGATTGATCGCGATGATCTGGTCCCACTTTTCGATCGGGAAATCCTCGATCTTTTCCACATGCTGAATGCCCGCATTGTTGACCAGCACATCGACGCTGCCGAAGGTCTTGGCGGCTGTTTCGATCAGCTCCGCGATTTCAGCCGGCTTTGTCATGTCTGCCGGATGGTGGGTCACCTTCGCCTTCGAGAGTGATTCAAGTTTCTCGACGATCGCCTTGATTTCCTCGGGCTTTCCAAAGCCATTGATGACGACGTTATCGCCTTTGCCGGCAAAGGCTGTGGCGATCGCAAGCCCGATGCCGCTGGTGGATCCGGTGACGACGACTGTCCTGGCCATTCTTTTCTCCTCAAGCCGTTTTGCGACGCAGTAGAGTGGAGGTTATGCGCAAAGCGGCGGTGCTGGCAATTACGTCGGCGGCAAATCTCTTGTGTCGAAGAGGGGCTGGGTTCTTTCCTCGCCCGCCCTCCTGTCCTATTGATTTTTCCCGACAATCACGATCAGCGGGGGACGGGTATGGGTGGATATGTTCTGGCAATCGATCAGGGGACGACATCGACGCGGGCGATCGTCTTCGACGGCGAGATGAAGATCGCCGGTGCCGGCCAGAAGGAGTTCAGCCAGATCTATCCGCGATCCGGTTGGGTCGAGCACGATCCGGAGGAAATCTGGGATTGCGTGGTCTCGACCATCAAGATGGCGATCCGCGAGGCGAGGATCGAGGCAAAGGACATCGCGGCGCTCGGCATTACCAACCAGCGCGAGACCGTCGTCGTCTGGGAGCGTGAGAGCGGCAAGCCGATCCACAACGCGATCGTCTGGCAGGACCGCCGCACGGCAAGCTATTGCGACAAGCTGAAGAGGCAGGATCTCGAAAAGACCTTCACCAGGAAGACCGGCCTTCTCCTCGATCCATATTTCTCCGGCACGAAACTCTCGTGGCTGCTTGCCAACGTCAAGGGCGCGCGGGCGCGTGCCGCCAAGGGGGAGTTGTGCTTCGGGACCGTCGATACTTTCCTGATCTGGCGGCTGACCGGCGGCAAGGTGTTTGCGACCGATGCGACGAATGCTTCGCGCACGCTGATGTACAACATTGCCGACAACATGTGGGACAAGGATCTCCTCGATATCCTGCGGGTTCCTTCAGCCATGCTGCCCGAGGTGAAGGACTGCGCCGATGATTTCGGCATTACCGAGAAAGCTATCCTTGGCGCCGAGATCCCGATCCTCGGCGTTGCCGGCGACCAGCATGCCGCGACCATCGGGCAGGCCTGCTTCGAGCCCGGTATGATGAAGTCCACCTACGGCACCGGCTGTTTCGCATTGCTCAACACCGGAAGCGATATCGTTCGTTCGAAGAACCGGTTGCTGACGACCATCGCCTATCGGCTGAACGGCGAGACGACCTATGCGCTCGAAGGCTCGATCTTCATCGCGGGTGCTGCCGTGCAATGGCTTCGCGACGGGTTAGGCATCATCGATACGGCCTCGCGCACGGGGGAACTTGCCGATGCCGCCGACCCGACGCAGGAGGTTTATCTGGTTCCCGCCTTCACCGGGCTTGGCGCGCCGCACTGGGATGCGAATGCGCGCGGGGCGATTTTCGGCCTGACACGCAACAGCGGCCCGAAGGAATTCGCCCGCGCCGCGCTCGAAGCGGTCTGCTATCAGTCCCGCGATCTGGTCGACGCCATGCACAAAGATTGGAAGGGTGGTGTGGACAACACCGTCCTTCGCGTCGATGGCGGCATGGTCGCCTCCGATTGGACGATGCAGCGGCTTGCCGACATTCTCGATGCGCCCGTCGACCGGCCAGTCATCCTCGAGACCACGGCGCTTGGCGCTGCCTGGCTTGCCGGTAGCCGGGCCGGTGTCTGGCCGGACCGCGCAGGCTTTGCCAAGAGCTGGAAGCGCGACCGCCGTTTTGAACCCGACATGGACGAGAAGACGCGCGCCGCAAAGCTCAAGGGGTGGCGTAGCGCCGTCAAGCGCACGCTCGCCGATGTGTGACGCGCGCAAGGCGGCAGGCAGACGGAACGGGGCTCATTCCTGTCTTGGATGTGAGGCGTGAGATTGCAGAGCAATTCCGGCCAGAGGTGGCGGCTTGACGGCACCGACGCAGACGCCGCGGCCGGGATGATACCACGGCTTTTCCATCGCGAACCAAGACAGGATTTGGGCCAATGACGGGTTGAGATGGCAGCCGGCAATGGTTATGTGCTGCCAACCGCAAACGGACTTTCACAAACAACAAGGCGCATCCTGGCATGAATCCAGATTTCCTCGTCACCCATTCCGGTGGCTTCCATGCCGATGAAGTGCTGTCGAGCGTCATCCTGACCCGGCTTTTCCCGCAGGCTCGCCTGATCCGCAGCAGGGCGCCGGAGTGGATCACGCCGGGCCCCGACCGCATCGTCTATGACGTCGGGGGTGCATATGACGCCTCACAGGGCATCTTCGACCACCATCAGCGTGGCGCGCCGCTGCGAGAGGACGGGCAGCCCTACAGCTCGTTTGGGCTGATCTGGAAGCACTACGGCCGCGACTACCTGGTTGCCACCGGCGTTCCCGAAGCCCACGTCGAGGCATCGCATGCCTCGTTCGATCTCGCCTTCGTGCTGCCGATCGATCTCACGGACAATGGTGCACTCAGCCCGTCAGGGCCGCTCGCCGGTCTGACGCTGCCGGCCTTGCTGGAAACCTTGAAGCCGGTTTTCGATGATGCCGATCCGGATGCCGATGATCGCAAATTTCAAGATGCCGTGGCCATCGCCCGCAGCTTTGTCGAGGCGAAGATCGCCCAAAACGCTGCCAAATTGCGGGCCGAAGCGCTCGTCCTTCAAGCCATAGACCGTACCGGGCAAGGGCGTGTCCTCGAACTTCCGACGGGAATGCCTTTCCGTCCCGCCATCGTGAAGGCGGGCGCCGATCACCTGCTCTTTGTCGTTCACCCGCGAGAAAAGGATTGGTGTGTCACCGGCATCCGCCGCGGGGACGAGGGGTTCGAACTTCGGGCGGATCTGCCGGCTGCCTGGGCAGGCCTGACCAATCATGATCTGGAGGCTGTCTGCGGCGTTAAGGGCGCAACCTTCTGTCACAACGGTCGCTTCGTCGCCGCTGCCAAGACTCGCGAAGCCGCATTGGCGATGGCGCAGCTGGCTGTGCAGGAGGCTCTTGCCGTCGCAGTCGTGAGCTGAGGTGGGCGTAACACTCTTCAGTCTGGCAGCTGCCCGCCAAGGTGGCCGCGAAGTGTGCGCCCGTCCGTTTGCCTTATGTCGCATTCGCCGCCTCCAGCTATTGCCGGCGAACACTTAACCATCTCCTTCTACGCGCTGTAATTTTTTGCTGCGTCCTGTCGGATGTCGCGCTACTCCTTCGTCATTGAGGAAGAGGAGCAAGACATGCTTTATGCAATCCTTTGTTATGCCAACGAGGAAACGGTGTTCTCCTGGACCAAGGAGGAAGAGGACGCCGTTATGGCGAAGCTCTACGCTGTTCAGGCACCCTTGGCCGAGCGCGGCAAGCTTGGTCCCGTGGGCCGGCTGATGCCGACGACGGCGGCGACCACCGTGCGTAAGGGCAAGGAGGAGCCGCTGGTTCTTGACGGTCCCTTCGCGGAAACGAAGGAAGCGCTCCTCGGTTTTTACGTGGTTGATTTCGATACGCTGGAGGAGGCGGTCGCCTTCTCCAAGGAGCTTTCCGCAGTCAATCCCGGTTCCACGTCTTATGAAATTCGGCCGTTCTACGTGTTCCGGCCGGGAGCATCTGCGACATGACAGACATTGCCTGGATTGACGTGACGCTTGCTTCGGCCCGACCGAAGGCGCTTGGCGCGCTGCTCAGATACTTCCGCGATCTCGACATCGCGGAAGAGGCCTTCCAGGAGGCCTGCCTGCGTGCCATCCGCACCTGGCCGGACAAGGGGCCGCCGCGCGATCCGACGGCATGGCTGATATTCGTCGGCCGCAATAGCGGCATCGATGCGGTCCGCAAGCGCTCGAAGACACAGGCGCTTCCCGATGAGGAACTGATTTCCGATACCGGCGACGCCGAAAGCGACATCGCCGAGCGGCTGGATGATTCCAATTATCGCGACGACATCCTGCGGCTACTCTTCATCTGTTGCCATCCGGATCTGCCGGCGACGCAGCAGATCGCGCTGGCGCTGCGCATCGTCTCGGGGCTTACCGTGCAGCAGATCGCGCGCGCCTTCCTCGTCGGCGAAAGCGCGATGGAGCAGCGGATCACGCGGGCCAAGGCGCGCGTTGCCAATGCCGGCGTGCCCTTTGAGACGCCGGATGCGCAGGAACGGGCCGAGCGGCTCTCGATCGTCAGCACGATGATCTACCTTGTTTTCAACGAGGGCTACAGCCAGGCCGATCCGAAGCACGAAGCATGTGCCTTTAGCGACGAGGCGATCCGGCTCGCGCGGCTGCTGCTGCGCATTTTCCCCGGTGAGCCCGAGCTGATGGGCCTACTGGCGCTGATGCTTCTGCAGATTTCGCGGCGCCAGGCCCGCTTCAACGGCGAAAACGATATCGTCCTGCTCGAGGATCAGGATCGCTCGCTGTGGAATCGCGAGCTGATCAACGAGGCGCTGGCGCTGCTCGACAAGGCAATCCGCCATCGCCAACCGGGGCCCTACCAGCTGCAGGCGGCAATCGCAGCGCTGCATTCGCGAGCCAAGCGCGCGAAGGATACGGACTGGGAAGAGATCGAGCTGCTTTATCGGGCGCTGGAGCGCATCCAGCCGTCGCCGGTAATCACCCTCAACCGCGCAGTCGCCGTCTCCAAACTCAAAGGGCCGGAGGAGGCGTTGGCGCTCGTCGAAACGCTCGGTGAAAAGCTCGACGGCTATTTCTACTATCACGGTCTGCGCGGCGGCCTGCTGAAGCAGCTCGGCCGCGCTCGCGAGGCGCATGAGGCTTTCGATCGCGCCATCGCGCTTGCTCATTCCGCCGCTGAAGCCGCCCACATCCGCCAGCAGATCGACAGCCTCGCCTATGGCGCCGCGCGGCCCGTGGCAAAATAATCTCGAAAAAGATCACGCCGGTTGTCGGAACCGGAAAACCTCCCACGTCCTTGTAACAACCTGGTGGACAACAGGTTTCGCTCAACAGGAGGAATGCTGAAATGACCGCAGAAGCCCAACACGAACTGATCCTCGTCCGGGAATTCGATGCCCCGCGCGAGAAGATCTTCAAGGCCTGGACCGATCCTGTCTTGATGAAGGAATGGTTCGTCCCGCGTCCCTGGACCCTGTCTGATGTGAAGGTCGATGTACGCCCGGGCGGATCAAACCTCATCGTCATGCGCAGCCCCGAAGGCCAGGAATTTCCTAACCGCGGCGTCTATCTGGAGATTGTCGAAAACGAGAAGATCGTCTTCACTGACGCTTTCACCAGCGCCTGGGCGCCATCCGAAAAGCCGTTCTTCGTCGGCATCATCCTGCTCGAAGACCTCGGCAACGGGCGGACGAAATACACCGCCAAGGCCCGGCACTGGACGGCGGCCGACAAGGAACAGCACGAGCAGATGGGCTTCCACGAGGGCTGGGGCAAATGCGCCGACCAGCTCGCCGAACTGCTTCCCAGGATCTAAAACGAGAATCGAAACAGGGGGATAGGGGCATGTCTGCAATTGTTGATTCACATGTGCGGCTTGCGCGTTGGCAAACCGTCACCGGCACGATCATGAGCGGGCTGATCGTCGCCTTTCTCGTTTTCGACGGGGCGATCAAGCTTGTGCCGATCGCGCCGGTTACGGAAACGATGACGGCGCTCGGCTACTCGGGCGATCCGATGCTGGCCCGCGGTCTTGGTGTCGTGACGCTTTTGTGCGCGCTGCTCTACGCAATTCCACGCACGTCGGTGCTCGGGGCGATCCTGCTTACGGGTTTGCTCGGCGGTGCGATCGCGACGCATCTGCGCGTCGGGAGCCCGATCTTTTCGCACCTGCTGTTTGGCGTTTATCTCGGGCTGGTTGCCTGGGGAGGTCTTTATCTCAGATACGAAGCCGTTCGGAAAATGATTCCATTCAAGCTTTGAAGTCGTTGATTTCAGAATCAAAGTTCGCCGCGATCCCCGGGTCGCGGCGGTGCTGCCTATCGATATTCTCGAACGATCGGTTCCAGAATTTATATTTGCGCTAAGGCTGCTCCATCCTTATCTCAATCTCTAGATTCAACGGGATGCGAGCCATGGAACTAGGCCTCTACACCTTTGCCGACGTGAATCCGAATCCGAGCCGAGGCAAGGGTGAGGAAGGGGCCGAGCGACTGAAGCATCTGCTCGAAGAAATCGAACTCGCCGATCAGGTCGGGCTTAATGTGTTCGGGTTGGGCGAGCATCACCGGCCAGACTATGCGGCTTCCGCTCCCGCCGTCGCTTTGGCTGCCGCTGCCGTGAAGACCAGGAACATCCGGCTGACCAGCGCGGTGACCGTGCTGAGCTCGGACGATCCCGTGCGGGTCTTCCAGCAGTTCGCGACACTCGATCTGCTTTCCAATGGACGTGCCGAGATCATGGCGGGGCGAGGCTCGTTCATCGAGTCCTTCCCTCTCTTCGGCTACAATCTGGAAGATTACGATCAGTTGTTCGAGGAAAAGCTCGACCTGCTGGTGGCCCTGCGCGACAACGAGACGGTCAGTTGGTCGGGTGAACTGCGTGCGCCGATCAATGGGCGCGGGGTTTATCCGCGGCCGCTGCAGGATCCCTTGCCTTTGTGGATCGCCGTCGGCGGCACGCCGCAATCGGTAGCGCGTGCAGGCGCGATGGGCCTGCCGGTGGCGCTGGCTATCATCGGCGGCGAGCCACGGCGCTTCGCACCGCTGTTTGATCTCTACCGCGAGGCGGCCCGCCGGGCCGGGCAGGAGGCGTCGAAGCTCAAGACCAGCATCAACGTCCACGGGTTCATTGCGGACACGACGGACGTTGCTGCCGATCAGTTCTACGGCCCGCAGGCCGAGGTCATGAACCGGATTGGCCGCGAACGTGGCTGGGGACCGACGAACCGGGCACATTTCGACATATCGCGCGGGCCGAACGGCGCGCTCTTCGTCGGTGAACCGGAACTGGTGGCGGAAAAGATCATCGCACATCACCGGCTCTTCAATAACGACCGCTTTCTGCTGCAGATGGCCATCGGCCTGATGCCCCATGATCAGATCATGCGCGGCATCGAATTGTACGGCACGAAAGTCGCGCCGATCGTCAGAAAGGCATTGACTGAAAGCGACGAAGAGGCGAAAGCCACCGCCTGAAGCTGGAGCACGATGCCGTAAAGGATGAATTGGATTCCCAACGCCGTCGTGCTCTCATCGTGATCGAGAGCCGGCCGACCGGCCGAAGAAGGCCGGGTAGAGATTCATGATCATCGAAAACGAAGACGAACTTCTCAAGCTGAAGGAAATCGGCCGTATCTGCGCCAATGCCCTGCAGGTGATGGGGGCGTCACTGGAGCCCGGCATCACCACGCTGGAGCTCGATCAGATCGGCCGCAAGGTGCTCGAGGAGGCCGGCGCACGCTCCGCGCCCGAGCTCTGCTATCAGTTTCCCGGGGCTACCTGCATCAGCGTCAACGAAGAGATCGCCCATGGCATTCCGGGGCCGCGCATCATTCGCCCGGGAGATCTCGTCAATATCGACGTCTCCGCCGAGAAGGATGGATTCTTTTCCGATACCGGCGCGTCCTTCAGCCTTCCACCGCACAAGTCGAAGATCGAAAAGCTCTGCCGCGACGGCAAAAGGGCGCTGTGGGTTGGCCTAAACCAGGTCAAATCGGGCGAGCCGCTCGCCAAGATCGGCCAGGCCGTCGGTGCCTTCGCCCTGAAAAACCGCTATACCCTTGTCGCTAATCTGGCCAGCCACGGGATCGGCCGTTCGCTGCATGAGGAGCCGGCCGAGCTCTCGACCTGGCCGGATCCATCCGAGAAGCGGATGATAACGGAAGGCCTTGTCTTCACGGTCGAGCCGTTCCTGTCGCTTGGCGCAACTTGGGCGGAGGGGGGCGACGACGCCTGGACGCTCTACGCGGACCCTGAGGCTGCGACCGTGCAATACGAACACACGGTCGTCGCCACGCGAAATGGTCCGCTGATCCTGACGCTGCCGGAAGGCGGCGCTTGAGGCCTCACGCGCCCGAACGGCCGCCGGCAAGAATTTCGCCGGCAGCGCGCTCCAGAATGCCAGCGATGCGCTTGGCCTCGTCCTTCGACCAGGGGTAGCGCAGGCGAAGCGCCGATTTTAGCAGCATGCGCGCAGTTGCGACCTCGCTCTTGTCTTCCGGAAAGCCGTCCTCATCCCGATCGCCATTGCGGCTTTCGGGGTCAAATATCTTGCGCACGTGCGCCATCTTCGCGCCGATCTTCTCCAGTTTTCCGAGCGTCATGTCGATCATCGTTTGGTTCTCTTCGACGAGCCTGCGGCCACCCTCTGTGATGCGATAGAGCTTCTTGGTGCCCTCGCTCTCCACGTCAGCAAGGCCGGTTTCTTCCAGGTAGGTCAGTGCCGGATAGATCACGCCCGGGCTTGGAACATAGAAACCACCCGAACGCTCTTCCAAGAGCTTGATAAGCTCGTAGCCATGGCGGGGCTGTTCCACCAACAGGGCCAGGATCACCAGTTGCAGGTCGCCTGACGCAAATTTCCGCCCCATGCGAAAACCGCCACCGCCCATCATTCCACCTCTAAAACCTCTCATAGGTCACTCCTAGATGTATCGTTCACTATGTCGTAAAATATATATCGTAAGATAATTGCTTTCAAGGGCGAATGCATGATTTCGTGCGATTGATCGATCGATCAGAAATTCTTGATTGTCGGCGCCATGCTGCAGGGCGATAAGCAATCCATGTTGGCACGCAATGACACCTTCCCCGAAAACCTGTTCAGAACCGGCCTCGCAGGCGCCATCGTCATGGCTGCTGCCATGGGCTTCGGCCGTTTTTCCTATACGCCGATCCTGCCGAGCATGATCAGCGGCGTGCCGCTCTCGGCCGCAGATGCCGGCTTCATCGCCTCGGCGAATTTCGTCGGTTACCTCGTTGGCGCAGTTCTCGCCGCCCATGGCTGGGCGACAGGACGCGAGCGCAAGGTCGCGCTTCTTGCTCTTGCGGCGACAGCAGTCCTTCTGGCGGCCATGGCCATGACGACATTCGTTCCGGCCTTTGCCGTTATCCGTTTCCTTGCAGGCGTTGCCAGCGCCTTCGCTCTCGTTTTCAGTTCGCAGATTGTGCTCAGCCACGGGGCGATCGCCGGCAACGATCACGTACAGGCGGCGCATTTCGGGGGGCCAGGCGCCGGTATCGCGCTCTCGTCCGTCATGGTGCTGCTGGTCGGGCTGTTTTATCACGGGAGCGCTGAGGCGTGGCGAGCGTCCTGGATCGGCGGAGCCATCTATTCGGCCGCCAGCCTGCTGGCGGTCTGGTGGTTGCTGCCGGCAGGCCCGGCTGCCGCGGCACAGACCGGCAAGGAACCGCGGATCGCCTGGAGCCTGCCGATGCTGCTCGTCACGGCATCTTATGGCCTGTTCGGGTTCGGCTATGTGATCACGGGCACGTTTCTGGTCACGATCGCGCGTATGGATGCTGCCGGACCGACTGTCGAGTTTCTCTGCTGGTTCATCGCCGGTCTGACCGCTTCGGTGGCGCTCTTCGCCTGGAAGCCATTCGTCCGCCCGCTGGGATTGGGGAAGGTCTATGTGGCCGCACTGCTGATCGAGGCGGCCGGCGTGCTGGCGACCGTACTCCTGCCGCACTCGGTGGCTCCGCTTATCGGCGGCGCGCTGTTTGGAGCAACCTTCCTCGCGATTACCGCTTATGGACTGCAGATCGGCCGCAAACTTTCGCCGGCCAGCCCGCGCCGGATACTCGCGACGATGACGGCCGCCTTCGGGGTCGGGCAGATCATCGGCCCCATTGTTGCGGGGTGGATGGCCGAGCAAACGGGCAGCTTCACGACTCCGACCTATGCCGCGGCCGCAGCGCTGCTGGTGTGTGCGGCGCTGGTGATACCGGTCGCCAGGAAGTTGTCTTAGCGCGTTACAAGTGCGTAACAATGGGGCGAGCCCATTGCCGCTCTTTGCGAACTGCCGTAGTTTTCGCCGCAATTGGTCTGTTTAGAGACTCCGAAGACTCCAGTTCAGGAAAGCAACCTCTCCCGTGTTCGTATCCTACTTCCCCAAGCCTAGGCTCTTCTTCATCTCAGCTGTTGCTTGGGCGCTTCTTGCCGTTCTCTTTTGGTATTTCGTGGGTTCGGGCCTCGGCGCAGCAATTGGTCTGCCGCCGCTGGCACCAGGTCTGGAGGCGCCGATTGGTGTGTCTGTCTTCTGGTCGGCCCCGTTCCTATGGTTCTACATCTACTATGTGTTGGCAGTCGCGCTCTTTGCCGGCTTCTGGTTCACCTATAGCCCGCACCGCTGGCAGATGTGGTCGGTGCTCGGCTCCGCGCTGATCATCTTCAACACCTATTTCTCGGTGCAGGTGAGCGTTGCCATCAACGCCTGGTACGGACCGTTCTACGACCTGATCCAACAGGCGCTCGCGAAGACGGCGCCGGTCACCGCGGCGCAGCTCTACCTCGGCATGCTGGGCTTTGCCGGCATCGCTTTCGTGGCAATCACCGTCGGCGTGCTGAACCTGTTCTTCGTCAGCCACTGGATATTCCGCTGGCGCACGGCGATGAACGAATACTACATGGCGCACTGGCCGAAGCTTCGACACATCGAGGGTGCCTCGCAGCGTGTTCAGGAAGACACGATGCGCTTCTCCTCCACGGTTGAAAGCCTTGGCGTCAGCCTCGTCAGCTCGGTCATGACGCTGATCGCGTTCCTGCCGGTGCTGTTCAAGATCGGTGCCAACATCACCGAGCTGCCGCTGATTGGCGAAGTGCCGCATGCGCTCGTCTGGGCGGCGATCTTCTGGTCGATCTTCGGAACCGTGTTCCTGGGGCTCGTCGGCATCAAGCTGCCGGGGCTCGAGTTCCGCAACCAGCGCGTCGAAGCGTCCTATCGCAAGGAGCTCGTCTACGGGGAGGACCATGCGGACCGCGCGACGCCGCCGACGGTGGCCGAACTCTTCGCCAACGTGCGCCGCAACTACTTCCGCCTCTATTTTCACTACATGTATTTCAACGTCGCCCGCATCTTCTATCTACAGGCCGACAACCTGTTCAGCCTGATCGTGCTTGTGCCGTCGATCGTCGCCGGCAAGCTGACGCTCGGCCTGATGACGCAGATCAACAATGTTTTCGATCAGGTGCGCGGCTCGTTCCAGTATCTCGTCAATTCCTGGACGACGATCGTTGAGCTCCTGTCGATCTACAAGCGCCTGCGCACGTTCGAATCCGCGATCGAGGGTGAGCCGCTGCCTGATATCGACCAGCGCTACCTGGAGCGTGAGGCCGGCATCATCCACGCCGACGGCTGACGTCGTCGGCTACAGAAAAGCCGGAACTGCGTCATCAATGCTGCCATGCCTTGGCGAGGGCGCAGACGCGTTTGCGCCAAGGGTGGTCGTCGATTGACCCGGCTCGGTCTATTGAACCGACCTTTCGCTGGCCCGATATTCACCCGGACGAACCGAACTATGATCTCCTGTGCGTGACAGGATGTTCTTCACGCGAACCGGATCGCAGTCCTCGCGCGGGCCTTTGCGGCCACTTCCTCACGATCGCGAGGAGGTTGAGAAGTCTCCAGCGATCCGAGCAGATCGTGGGCGCATCTCGCGATCGAAATGACCGCGCGCTCGAACGCGGCCTCATTGCGTTTCGATGGCTTGGTGGTTCCGCTCAACTTGCGCACGAATTGAAGCGCGGCATCATGGATCTCCTCGTCCGTCGCTGGCGGATCGAAATTGAACAGCGGCTTGATATTTCGGCACATGGCTTGCTCCCGGTCGTCTTCTGACTGCCAATGAGAGGAGGGTAACCTAGTATAAAAACTAGTCGCATATGCGTTAATGGCAAACGGACCAGATGGCCGTGGCGGAAAGCTATGGACCGCAAGGCAGGCGTCCTCACTTCGTTGCTGTCGTTTTTGGCTTTAGGCTGAAGGAGCACTGCGGTTGCTTTTCGCTGGTGGTCGAACTCTTAGATCGCTATCGCCTTTGCTGACGACGTTAGCGATCCTTATCCGGGGAGATTGTCGTTTTCGTCCGCGTAAGACTCGCCACTCCAGGAGCGCCTCAACCTCAGGCGACGGACCATCCACCGTCCACCAGCAAGTTCGCGCCTGTGATTAGGCTCGCGGCCGGCGATGCAAGGAAAACGACGGCACCCACCACATCATCGGTTTCGCCGATCCGGCCGAGTGGAATGTGACCAAGCGTCGCTTTGTGATTGTCGGCATCGGATAGAAAAGGTGCTGTACCATCCGTGTGGATGAACGTCGGCGATACGGTATTTACGGTGACATCATAGCGTGCCCATTCAGCCGCAAGACAGCGCGTGAGGTGATTAATTGCCGCCTTGCTCATGCAATAGATTGCCTCGCCGCGCAGTGCCACGGTGCCGGCCTGTGAGCTGATGTTGATGATCCGGCCGCTATTGCGCTCGATCATGTGACGGCCAACGGCCTGCGTCATCAGGAAAGTGCCCTTGATGTTGACATCGAGTATCTCGTCAAGGTCCTTCTCCTCGACGAGTTCCGCGAGATTGCCCGGCGCCACGCCGACGTTGTTGACGAGGACGTCGATCCGACCGAACGTCGTAAGCGCCGCGTCGACGGCTTGTGCGATGTGGGTCTTATTGGGAATGTTTAGTTCAACAGGGAGTACCTTTCGCCCCGCACCCTCGAGTTCGGCAACCAGCCCCGCCGACGCTGCGACATCGCGGACCCCCAAAACAATATCGGAACCGGCTGCGGCACAGGCTAGTGCGCAAGCTCGGCCGATGCCACGGCTCGCTCCCGTCACCAAAGTCACCTTGCCCTGAAGGCTGAAGTCCGGCGCATTCTTCTGCATCATGATGCCTCCCTCGATGAAGCTCATTTATGGCAGCGTCGGCGTGTGGATGCCAGATGTTCTGCGCATGCAGGAAAGCGTTTCCTTGATCAACCGGTGATCCCCGAGCGTCTCTAGGGTGAGATTGATCGGGCAGGCCCGAGCGTTGCGTATTCACGCCGCAGCGCCTTTCACACCCGGCAAGAAGCGGGACGAGGCCGAATGCTCGCTTAAAGACCCGAGGCTTGTGCCTGCTCCTTTAGCTTGCCGCGCGCCTCGATCATCGGGATCGCCTCGGAATAGCTGACGCAGGCGACATCGGCGTGATGACAGACATCGCTGACGAGCCTGTCGAGCGCGCGCCAGTAGGCGCCGCCGTTCATCTCGACGAAGTGGAAGCCGAGCTGCAGCGGAATACGGTTGCCTGCATACTGTTTGTCGAAGGCCTCCTTGAAGGCCGCATAGGAGCGGTCTTCGAATGCCTTTGAATCGGCCTTGTCCTCGGTGCCGTTGGAGTGGCGAACAAAGAGGTTGTAGTCCATGCCGATGATCGGCTTCTCGCGCGGGCCTTCGGGGATCAGCGGCAGGCCGAAACGGACGATGCCGGCTTCCTCGACGGGCATGGCCGGTCCCTTCGTCACCAGGCTTGCGTCATAGGCGAAGCCGGCCTTTCTCTCTGCCGCGATCATGTCGGCGCCCGGCGTTGCCGAGAGATAGGGGGCACGGAAGCCGCGGATGCCGTGGTCGACCAGATCCTGCCAGCCTTTCGGCTCCTCCAGGTCGACGCTCTTCCAGGCGTTTTTCAGCGTGGCGTGGAAGGTCGCGAACTCCTTCGACCAGTCGGCTTCGCTCCACTGGCGGCCGTCGAAGTGGCCGCAGGCATGGCTCGAAATGTCGTGGCCCTCAAGATGGGCGTGCCAGATATTGCCGAGCCGCTCGCGGATCTCATCGTCGCTCTGGGCGAAGCCCACATTCGACTTGCCCTGTTTCTGGTGCGGCGCCTGATAGGCCTTCTTTGCTGCCTGGTTCATCAGGAAGGTGCAGGAGAGGAAGTAGGTGAAATGCGCGCCGTTCTTCGCCGCCATCTCACGGCTCTTCTGCCAGAGCGCGTTGTCGTGTGCGCCGTCGAACGAGATGATCACCAGCTGCTTCGGCTGGTCGCTAGCGCCCGCTGCGCCGGGAATGAACAAAGAAAGGGCGAGGGAGGCTTTGAAAAACGAACGAAACATAGACACCGCGACAATTTGTTTGCGGCTTTCCTGTTACAGAAATGCGGCGAAGCTGCGGTGACGCTGGCGTTTTTGCGTGGCTCCGGCTAAGTCTCGGAAAACGCACAGGAGATCACCATGGCATTGCTAATCGTCGGGATCGTCATTTTCCTTGGGCTTCATCTGATACGTGTAATTGCGCCCGATCTTCGCCAGTCCATGATCGACCGTCTCGGCGAGAGCGGCTGGAAAGGCGTCTACTCCGTCGTCAGCATCCTGTCCCTGATCCTGCTGATCTACGGCTTCGGTCAGGCCCGCCAGGTGACTGGCATGCTCTACAATCCGCCGGTCTGGATGGGGCACATCGCTCTGACGCTGATGTTGCTCGCCATGATCTGTCTGGCCGCCTCGCTGCTGCCGGCGGGGCATATCGCGGTCAAGACGAAGCATCCGATGGTTTTGTCGGTGAAGATCTGGGCATTCTCGCATCTGCTGGCAAACGGCGAGACCTCCTCGGTGCTGCTGTTCGGCGCCTTCCTTGCATGGGGCGTCATCCTCCGCATTGCGCTGAAGCGCCGTGAGCGCGCCGGTGAGCTTACCCTTCGGCCCTTCGTCTCCGGCAAATATGACCTCTATGCCGCGATCATCGGCGTCGTTGCCTGGGCACTCATCACGTTCAAGCTGCACGAGTTGTTGATTGGCGTGGCCCCGATCGTTATGTGACGAATCTTTCCGATCCCCCTTACAACTGCTGAAAAATGGGGTAGAAGGCCCCACAATGTGCGTGCAACCCGCATGCCGAAGCATATCCGTGGCCGGAGACGAGAATGGCATTCAACGACGACAGCTTCATTCGTGAAGTCAATGAGGAACTGCGTTCAGACCAGATGAAGGGCGCATGGCGCCGGTTCGGCCGCTACCTGATTGCGCTCGCTGTCCTCATCGTTCTCGGTACCGTCGGCTACAAGGCCTACGAGTATTGGGACGACAACAAGTCCTCCGGTACGGGCGACCAGTTCATCGCTGCCATGAAACTCGCCGACGAGAACAAGACCGACGAGGCACTCGCTGCCCTCGCGAAGCTGGAGAAGGAAGGTCACGGAGCCTATCCGATCCTTGCGCGTATGCGCTCGGCGACCGTGCTGGCGCAGAAAGGCGACGCGGCGGGCGCCGTTGCCGCTTTCGACGCGATCGGCAAGGACACCGCAGCGCCGCAGGCAGTGCGCGACGCCGCCAAGATGCGCGCCGGCTGGCTGCTGATCGAAGGCGGCACCTACGAAAAGGTTTCCGCCCAGGTCGAGGAAATGGCAGTGCCCAGCAGCGCCTTCCGCCACTCGGCCCGCGAAGCGCTCGGTCTTGCCGCTTACAAGGCCGGCAATATGGCGCAGGCGCGCCAGTGGTTCCAGGCGATCGCCGACGACGCGCAGAGCCCCCGCAATGTTGCCAATCGTGCCCAGATGATGCTTGATAACATCACCGCATCCGGCAAGGCGCCCGCCGCACAGGGCTGAATGTAAGGAATTTCAATGAGCTTCACGGTCGCCATCGTCGGTCGCCCGAATGTCGGCAAGTCGACGCTTTTCAACCGTCTGGTTGGAAAGAAGCTGGCGCTCGTCGATGACACACCGGGTGTCACCCGCGACCGCCGCCCCGGCGATGCGCGGCTGATCGACCTGCGTTTTACCATCGTCGATACCGCTGGCCTTGAGGAGGCCCATGAAGAGAGCCTGCAGGGCCGGATGCGCGCGCAGACCGAGGCCGCGATCGACGAAGCCGATCTCTCTCTGTTCGTCGTCGATGCCAAGACCGGTCTGACGCCGGTCGATACGGCGCTTGCGGAAATGCTGCGCCGTCGCGGCAAACCGGTGATACTGGTCGCCAACAAGTCCGAGGCGCGCGGCTCCGACGCTGGTTTTTATGATGCCTACTCGCTGGGACTTGGGGAGCCCACGCCGATTTCGGCCGAACACGGACAGGGTATGCTCGACCTGCGTGACGCAATCGTTGCGGCCCTTGGCGAGGAGCGTGCGTTTCCGCCGAAGGAAGATGTCGCCGTTACTGATGTCGATATCCCGGAGTCGAGCGGTACCGACGGCGAAGAAGAGGAAGAGCCGGCCTACGACGACAGCAAGCCGCTGCGCGTGGCGATCGTCGGCCGCCCGAATGCCGGCAAGTCGACGCTGATCAACCGCTTCCTCGGTGAAGACCGGCTGCTGACCGGGCCGGAAGCAGGCATCACGCGTGACTCCATCTCCGTTGAGTGGGACTGGCGTGGCCGTACCATCAAGATGTTCGACACGGCAGGCATGCGCCGCAAGGCGAAGGTGATCGAGAAGCTGGAAAAGCTTTCGGTCGCCGATACGCTGCGCGCCATCCGTTTTGCCGAACTCGTCGTCATCGTCTTTGATGCGACGATCCCCTTCGAGAAGCAGGACCTGCACATTGTCGATCTCGTGCTGCGCGAGGGCCGCGCTGCCGTTCTCGCGTTCAACAAGTGGGACATGATCGAGGATCCACAGGCCGTTTTGGCCGAGCTGCGCGAAAAGACCGACCGGCTGCTGCCGCAGGCGCGCGGCATCCGCGCCGTGCCGATCTCCGGCCAGACGGGCCGTGGTCTCGACAAGCTGATGCAGTCGATCATCGACACGGACAAGGTCTGGAACAAGCGCATTTCGACGGCGCGTCTCAATCGCTGGCTGGAACAGCAGCAGGTCCAGCACCCGCCGCCGGCCGTTTCCGGCCGCCGCATCAAGCTCAAGTATATGACGCAGGTGAAGGCGCGCCCGCCGGCCTTCATGATCTCCTGCACGCGCTCGGATGCGCTGCCGGAATCCTATACGCGTTATCTGATCAATGGCCTGCGTGCTGATTTCGACATGCCGAGCGTGCCGATCCGCATTCACTACCGCTCGCCTGACAATCCGTACGAATCAAAGAAGAAACGGACCTAGTGGAGCGAGTTCAGGTTGCGCTGCGTTCCAACGCATCGCGTAGCGCAACAACCTGCGCCCTCAGCCGCTTCAGTTCAGCGAATTCCTGGCCCGACGCGCTGACGATGCAGCCGGGGATGGAAGCTGCGCGCCTTTTAAGTTCCCGGCCTTCCTCGGTCAGCCGGATAATGACGACACGTTCGTCGTCCGTGCCGCGTTCACGCTTGACGTAGCCGTTCGCTTCCAGACGCTTGAGGAGGGGGGTGAGGGTGCTCGATTCGAGGAGCAGCTTCTCGCCAATGGCACCCACGGTCTGGCTATCTTCCCTCCAGAGCGTAACCATGACGAGGTATTGCGGATAGGTCAGGTTCAGTGCGTCCAGCATCGGCTTGTAGGTGCGGTTCATCGCGTGGTTCGCGGTGTAGAGGGCGAAACAGATGAAATCGTCGAGATTCAGATCGTCGCTCATATCGTGATCTCCAAAATCGCACGATGATATATCGCGCGATAAATAATCGCAAGCATGCTTTTTGCATGGCTGCCATGCTCAGATTTATATCGTGCAATAAATAATTTCGCGATAGTAATAATGCGTGTTCACAACGAACCGCAACCAAAAGGACAAGACGATGTCGACCATCAAGACCGCAGTCTGCGCAGCAACCATCCTGGCAGTCACCGCCTTCGGCGCCGCTGCCGATCCGGTACTGGAGCCTGCGACCCAAAAGTTCATCGACGCGCTGGCCGGCGCCAAGCCGATCTATACGCTGTCTCCGTCCGACGCCCGCGGCGTTCTTGCCGGCGCGCAGAAGGGCGACGTCAAGAAGCTCGCCGCCAAGGAAGAGAACCTAACGATCAAGGCCGGTCCGACCGGCAGCATCAAATTGCGCGTTGTTCGTCCCGAAGGCGCGAAGGGCAAGCTTCCTGTCGTCATGTATTTCCACGGCGGCGGTTGGGTTCTTGGCGACGCCGACACGCATGACCGGCTCGTCCGCGAGATTGCCAATGGCGCCAAGGCCGCCGTCGTCTTCGTCGACTACGAGCGCTCACCGGAAGCGCGTTACCCGATCGCGATCGAACAGGCCTATGCCGCCACGAAATATGTTGCCGAGCATGAGAAGGAATTCAATGTCGATGCGAGCCGCCTGGCGGTGGCCGGCGATAGTGTGGGCGGCAACATGACGGCGGCAGTCACCTTGCTTGCCAAGGAGCGCGGCGGGCCGGCAATCGACCAGCAGGTTCTCTTCTATCCGGTGACCGACGCCGACTTCGAGACCGGCTCCTACAATCAGTTCGCCGATGGCCCGTGGCTGACGAAGGAAGCGATGAAGTGGTTCTGGAACGCCTATCTGCCTGATGAAGCCAAGCGCCAGGAGCCGACGGCTTCGCCGCTGCAGGCGTCGCTCGATCAATTGAACGGTCTGCCGCCGGCACTGATCATCACCGATGAGAACGACGTGCTGCGCGATGAAGGCGAGGCCTATGGCCGGAAGCTGAGCCAGGCCGGCGTGAAGGTGACCTCGATCCGCTACAACGGCACGATCCACGACTTCGTGCTTCTCAACGCCATTGCCGAGACGCCGGCGGTGCGCAGCGCGATTTCCGTCGCCAACCAGACGCTGCGCGACGCGCTCAGGAAATAACGGGATCAGGTTCCCGACGAGATAGGCCCGGCGGTTTCGCCGGGCTTTTTCGTTCTTGGCAGCGACTTGGCGGCAAACTGCCAAGCCTTTTTCCATTTTGGCGTGATGACGCCGTTGGCGGCGCGAATGTTGTTGATGAACTGCGTGGTCGCCGCTTCCCAGGAATATTGCAGGGCAAGTTCACGGGCCTTTTCGCGCGAAGCAGACAGAGCCGCCAAGCAGGCTGTCCTCAGGTCATTGTCGAGTGCGCCGACCTCGTCGTCCTCGCCGATGATGTCGAGCGGCCCAGTCACGGGGTAGGCAGCGACGGGTACGCCGGAGGCGAGCGCCTCCAGAATCGTATTGCCGAACGTATCCGTCAGCGATGGGAAGACGAAGACGTCCGCCTGGGCATAGGTCTTTGCCAGTTCCTCGCCGACTTTCAGACCGGTGAAAAGTACATCCGGGTAGCGCTTCTCGAGTTCGGCGCGGGCCGGTCCGTCACCCACGACGACTTTCGATCCGGGCAGGTCGAGATCCAGAAAGGCCGGGAGGTTCTTCTCCAATGCTACCCGGCCAACCGTCATGAAGATCGGGCGGGGCAGTCCGAACGGTGCATCTTCCAGCGGTGTCGGGTGGAACTGGCCGGCGTCGATGCCGCGGCTCCATGGCATCAGGTTGCGGATACCCTTCTCGGAGAGCTCACGCGCAAGACTTGGCGTTGCGACCATGCAGCCCGCACCCGAATTGTGGAACCAGCGGACGAAAGCGTAGAGCCAGCTTTTCGGTACAGGCAGGCGCGCCGAGACATATTCCGGAAAGCGGGTGTGATAGCTGGTGGAAAACGGCATGCGGTTCCTCAGGCACCAGCGCCGCGCCGTGAGACCCAAAGGCCCTTCGGTCGCGATGTGAACGTAGGACGGCATGTGCTGCTCTATCTCGCGCGCGACGCGGCGATAATTGGCGATCGAAAGGCGAATTTCAGGATAGGTGGGGCAGGGGATGCTGTGAAAGCCCTGCGGCGTCACCATCGCCACCTCGATGCCCATCTTCGCCAGTTCGCGATTGGTATTCTCGATCGAGCGAACGACGCCGTTGACCTGAGGATGCCAGGCATCACTGACAATAACCAGCCGTTCCGCCACGCCCTGCCGAGACATAGCCCGGCTTTCGTCGCTTCCAACATCCGACATATGTTACAGCACGCCCCAATTCCATCCACGCCGCGCCGCGGGGGCGCCGGCTCAATTCCGGGTAGGCCCGGAGACTCGATTCCCGCGCTTCCTATTCTGGCGGCCGTCGATGATGGAAATATTACAGTCGCGTTACGCCGACAGATGAGTGGTCTTTAGCGGGCTCGGTGCTGCTCAGGCCTTCTTCAGGCCGAGCTTTTCCCGTGCGACGAGGGCGCCGTGTTCGCTGACGACGCGGGCAGCGACCTTTGAGGCAAATGCGGCTGCGGCCGGCGCGTTCCTGGTCTCGAGATAGCGTGCGAGAAATGCGCCATTGAAACTGTCACCGGCGCTTGTCGTGTCGACGACCTGCTCGACCTTTTCAGCCGGGACGAAGTTCTCCACGCCATCGAAACTCGTCGTAGCGCCTTCCGCGCCATTCTTGACGACGACATCGGCCGCCCCAAGTGTGCGATACCGCTGGATCGTTGCCGCTATCGAGACGTCGCCGAAGTGAGTTGCCTCGTCATCAAAACTCGGCAGCACCAGGGAAGAGGCGCGCGCGCCTTCGCTGATTGTCGCATGCATCACGTCATAGCCCGACCAGAGCCGCGGGCGAATGTTGGGGTCGAAGGCAACAATCTTGCCAACCGCCTTGGCACGGCGAACCTCGGCCAGCAACGTGTCGGCGTCATTGCGCGACAGGATCGCAAGCGTGATGCCGGAGAAATAGATGACGTCGCAGGCCTCGATCGCCTCACGCAATAGTTCTGCGTCCGTCGCAAGCTGGCGAGCCGCGGAGTTGTCGCGCCAGTAACTGAAGGAGCGTTCACCATCCTTCAGGCTGATCATGTAGAGACCGGGCGCCTTGCCCTTGATGCGCCTGATAAACTCGGTGCCGATGCCGGCTTCCTTGAAGAAGGCGATCATCTCATCGGACATAGGTTCGTCGCCGAGCGCGGTAAAATACTCCACCGACCAATCGGCCGGCAGGCAGGCGCGAGCATACCAGGCGGTGTTCAGCGTATCGCCGGCAAAGCCCTTGCGCAGCAAGCCGGCGCCAGCCTGCGAAAGCTCCACCATACATTCACCGATCGATAGAAAACGCCCGCTCACAGAAAGCCTCCCAAAAATTCCCGTTTCGCTGATACGCGCAGAGCACCCTCCTGACAAGCTACGAACTGGCGGCTTTGGGTCTGATTATCGGTTGGATTGGCGGGGCGCATGGCGACGCTTCCGGCTGAAGGTTGTTTTTTGTCCCACCCGCTTTAGTGTGCAACGTCATTGCATGAATGCAGGAGATGAACGGTGGCGGTTGCGGACAAGACGGCGGACTGGTGGCGGGGTGCAGTCATTTATCAGGTCTATCCACGTTCCTTTCAGGATACGAACGGAGATGGCCTCGGCGATCTCAAGGGCATTACTCGGCGATTGCCCTATATCGCCAGCCTCGGTGTCGATGCCATCTGGCTGTCGCCGTTCTTCAAATCGCCCATGGCCGATATGGGCTACGATGTTTCGGACTATTGCGATGTCGATCCGATTTTCGGCACGCTTGCCGATTTCGACGAGATGATGACCGCCGCTCACGGGCTCGGCATCAAGGTCGTCATCGACCAGGTGATCTCGCATACGTCGGACGTTCATCCCTGGTTCGTCGAGAGCCGCTCGAGCCGGACCAATTCGAAGGCGGACTGGTATGTCTGGGCCGACCCGAAACCGGACGGCACTGCGCCCAACAACTGGCTCTCGATCTTCGGCGGACCCGGATGGGAATGGGACGGCGTGCGCCGGCAGTACTACCAGCACAACTTCCTGACCTCGCAGCCGGATCTCAACTTCCACAGCCCGCAGGTTCAGGATGCCGTGCTTGCCACGGTGAAGTTCTGGCTCGACCGCGGCGTCGACGGTTTCCGCCTCGATACCGTCAACTATTACTTCTGCGACAAGCTGCTTCGCGACAACCCTGCGCACGCGCCTGACGAGAGTGACGCCGGCCTCGATGCGCCGGATACGAACCCCTACGGCATGCAGAATCACCTCTATGACAAGACGCAGCCGGAGAATATCGGCTTCCTGCAGCGGTTCCGGGCTCTGCTCGATCGCTACGAGGCACGCACGACGGTCGGCGAGGTCGGTGACGGCGCCCGCTCGCTGAAGACCGTGGCCGCCTATACGACCGGCGGCGACAAGCTGCACATGTGCTACACCTTCGATCTGCTTGGGCCGGATTTCACCGCCACGCATATCCGCAGTTGCGTCGACGCCTTCCAGAAGTCGGTCGCAGATGGATGGGTCTGCTGGGCCTTCTCGAACCACGACGTCAACCGCCATGTCAGCCGCTTTGCCAAGACGGAAGCGGAGCGACCTGTTATCGCCAAGCTCGCCATGTCGGTGCTGGCGGCGCTGCGGGGCTCGATCTGCCTCTATCAGGGTGAAGAGCTTGGCCTTCCGGAGGCAGAGCTTGCCTTCGAGGACCTGCGCGACCCCTACGGCATTCGCTTCTGGCCGGCCTTCAAGGGGCGTGACGGGTGTCGCACGCCGATGCCCTGGGAGGCGGCCAAAGCGCATGCCGGCTTCACGAGTGCGGAGAAATCCTGGCTGCCGGTGCCTTACGAGCAGGCAGCACTTTCGATCGATACGCAGGAGAGTGATCCGCATTCCGTCCTGCATCACTACCGGCAGACGCTCGAATTCCGCAAACGCCACCCGGCACTGCTCGACGGCGCCATGGAGTTCATTGGGACCAATCAGGATCTTCTGGCCTTCACGCGTTCGAAGGGAAGCGAAAAGCTGCTCTTCGTCTTCAACCTGACGCGCAAGCCCGCACAGTTTATTCCGCCGGCGGGAATGGTGATCGGAGAGCGGCTGGCGATCCCTGGCTTCGAGGCGGTGACCGGAACCGGGCCGATCAAGCTGGCGGCGCTGGATGCGTTCTGCGCGCGGGTGGCGGGCTAGGCGCTCACACGATCAACGCGAACTTGTCGACATCCACCATCCCGCGGTCTGAGATCTTCAGGTGCGGGATGACAGGCAGCGGCAGGAAGGCGACCTGCAGGAAGGGTTCTTCCAACGTCGTGCCAAGCCCATAGGCGGCTTGGCGAAGGTGGTGGAGCGTGTCGCGCACCGTCTCGTAGGGCTCGAGGCTCATCAGCCCTGCAACCGGCAGGGCGATCTCGCCGGTGACCCTGCCATCCTCGACGACCACGAAGCCGCCGTTGATTTCGCTAAGGCGATTGGCGGCGAGCGCCATGTCGTCCTCGCTGACGCCGACGACGCAGATGTTATGGCTGTCATGGCCGACGGTTGAGGCGATCGCACCCTTCTTCAGGCCGAACCCCTGAACGAAGCCGTTGGCATGGTTGCCGTTCTTGCCGTGCCGCTCGATGACGGCGACCTTGATGATGTCGTTGCCGAGGTCGACGTCGGTCTGGTTGCCTTTCACGGGAAGCCGGTAGCGGCGATGTTCGGTGATGATCTTGCCGGGGGTGACGCCGATGACGGGCGTTTCTCCATCGGCGACCGGCACGCCGAAATGAGCGGCGTTGACGGGCCTGGCCTTCACACTGTCGAGGCCGACGGGCTCCACCGATTTGCGGGTGGCAAAGAGTTCGGCGGTTACCTCGCGTCCGGCCACAAAAACGATATCGGCGCGGCAGTTTTCCAGGCTGTCGATCACCACGAGGTCCGCGCGCCAGCCGGGGGCGACGAGGCCGCGATCTCTCAGTCCGAAGGCCCGCGCAGCCGAAATCGATGCAGCGCGGTAGATAGCCAGCGGCTCGACGCCGTTCTTGATCGCGGTGCGGATCATGTAGTCAAGGTGGCCGTGCTCGGCGATGTCGAGTGGATTGCGGTCGTCGGTGCAGAGCGCGAGGTGCGGCGACAGGCGTTCGGTGATAATGGGCATCAGGGCCGCGAGATCTTTCGACACTGAACCCTCGCGCACGAGGATGTGCATCCCCTTGCGGATCTTTTCCAGCGCTTCTGCAGCACTCGTGCATTCGTGCTCGGTGCGGATGCCGGCGGCGAGATAGCCGTTCAGGTCGTTGCCTGAGAGCAGGGGCGCGTGGCCATCGATATGCTCGCCCTGGAAGGCGTCGAGTTTGGCCATGCAGACGGGATCCTTGTGGATCACGCCGGGGAAATTCATGAACTCTGCAAGGCCGATGACTTTCGGATGATGGCGGAAGGGCAACAACCGCTCGATCGGCAGATCTGCGCCCGACGTCTCCAGGTGCGTGGCGGGCACGCAGGAAGAAAGCTGGACGCGGATGTCCATGATCGTCTCGAGGGACGAATCCAGGAAATACTGAATGCCTTCGGTGCCAAGGACATTGGCGATCTCATGCGGATCGCAGATGACAGTTGTGACGCCATAGGGAAGGACGCAGCGGTCGAACTCGTGCGGTGTCACCAGCGAGGATTCGATGTGGAGATGCGTGTCGATGAAGCCAGGCACGACGATCTTGCCTGAAATATCGATCTCGGTTTCGCCATCGTAGTTGCCGCATGTGCCGACGATACGGTCTTGGGCGATAGCGATATCCGATGCCACAAGTTCGCCAGTAACGAGATCGAAGAAGCGCCCGCCTTTCAGCACGATATCGGCAGGCAATCTGCCCGTTCCCTGGTCGATGAAGCGTTCGAGCTTGGCGGTCATGGGCATCCTCGTGCTGGCGTTTGTCCAGTTATAGCCCATATGTCAGACAAAGCGAGATCGGCTTGCCGGCCGGTCCACAAACGAAAACCGGGCGCCCCAAAGGGACGCCCGGCGATCCATCCGCGAGATCGAAAGGCTTACTCGGCCGGAACGATCTTGCCACCTTCCCACTTGTAGAGCGCGAAGCTCTGCGAGGTCAGGTCACCGGTTTCGCCGTAGGTCAGCTTGCCGATGGTGGTCGAGATCGGCTCACCGCCCTTCAGCGCCTTGGCGACTGCTTCGGAATCTTCGGCGCTGCCGGCCTTCTCGATGCCTGCCTTCAGGACTTCGACTGCGGCGTAGGCGTTGAGCGTGAAGGCTTCGGCCGGGATGCCCTTGGCCTTCAGCGCATCGGCTGCCGCCTTGGAATCCGGGCTCTTGGTCGCGTCGACCGCGTTGGTGAAGATCGTGCCCCCGGCGGCATCGGTGCCGATGTTCCAGAACTCGCTGTTGGAGAGGCCATCGCCGCCGATGATGACGGCATTGACGGAGAGATCATGCAGCTGGCGCGCCAGCAGGCCGCCTTCCGGGTGATAGCCGCCGAAATAGACGACGTCGACCTTCTCGGCCTTGAGGCGGGTTGTCAGCGCGCTGAAGTCCTTGTCGCCAGGGGTCAGCGAGTCGTCGAGCACCTCCTTGATGCCGCCGGCGTTGAGCGTTGCCTTGAAGGAATCGGCCAGACCCTTGCCGTAGGCGCCCTTGTCGTTGATGATTGCGACGCGCTTGTCCTTGAAGTTCTTCAGGACGTAGTTGGCAGCGACTTCGGCCTGCTGGTCGTCACGACCGCAGGTGCGCAGGACGTTGGTGAGGCCGCGCTTGGTCAGGTCCGGGGCGGTTGCGGTCGGAGTTACCATCAACACGCCGTTCTCGGCGAGAACGTCGGATGCCGGGATCGCGACGCCCGAGGTGACCGGGCCGACGACGAAGCGGATGCCGTCGCCGACGATCTGGTTGGCAGCGGAAACGCCCTGCTTGGGTTCGCCGGCGTCGTCGGCGTATTTGAGGATGACTTTCTCGCCGAGGATGCCACCCTTCTTGTTGATCTCGTCAACAGCGGCCTGCGCGCCATTCTTCACCTGATCGCCATAGGCGGCGACCGGACCGGTCAGCGGCGCGATGAGGCCGATGGTGATGTCTGCATGGGCAAGCGGCGCAAAGGCGAGCGAGGCGACAAGGGCCGCCGACAAAGTCTTCAGACTCATTTTCTTTCTCCTTGGGTGGGTTTTAAAACCCGCGATTTGAGTACCGCGGCGGCGAGCCCAGATCGTTAAACAGCCCTTGCGGGATGCGCCAAGAGACGATGAGCAGCCGCCCGGCCGAGACACCCGCCTTCCATGTTTGGCTTCGGAGGGTGCACAGCAAGTTTCTTAGGAATTTCACAGCGATTAAGCAAGAAGATAGCAAATCGATCGCCACTTTTGACGAATTCTGTAACGAGCTACGCCGGAATCGCGGTTTTCACAAGAAAATCCGCGATTCCGGCTGTTTCCGCCGCACCATCTATTTTGCGGGAAGTGCCTTGGCCAGAAAGCAAGAGAAATGTCGCTGACCTGCCTGTGGATCGATTGTCGTTTGGCGCCGGCCGCATCCCGGCAGACGACGCTTTCGCCAGGCGTCTCTTCCTCGATCAGTTCGGCTGCGCTCGGCTTGCAGAGTTGCATGAAGCTGAAGTACAGTCGCCAGCAACCAGAACAAATTGCGTCGTCGCCGAAGGTGGATGCCCGGCCAGATGGAACGAGCTCCTTGTTGGTCGCCGCGATGAATGCTCTCTGCGCCGTCTGCGTATCAATGTTTTGGCCGGCGCCGAGGACAAGCACGGGTATCTGCACTGCAGCGAGGCTCTGTGAGGTAAAACCGCGCCCAGGGCCGAGGTCGAGGGTCACGATCGGGCCGATCCTGCTGTCGCTGAGATCCGCGCCGAGTGCTGACGTGGCTGCCCGATCGCGGCCAACGCCGAGTGCGGCGAAGATCTTGCAATGGATGGCGCCGAACTGGCGGAGAAATGCGGTGGCGGAGGCCTGCAACGCGATTCAGGTCTTGGCCTTATACAGATTTGTCATTCGGTGGATGCCGAGCAAGGCGGTGCTCATCGCGCTTGATGCCTCTCCCTCTGGAAGGGGAGAGGCTTGAAAGGCGGGCACTCTGCCGTCGCCGATATCAGATGTTGCTTTGCAGAATTTCGCGCAGTTTTCCGAAGAGTTCGTCGATGTGGTGCTTCTCGATGATCAGCGGCGGCGAGAGCGCGATGATGTCACCGGTGGTGCGGATCAGCAGGCCTTTCTCATAAGCTCTCAGGAAGGCGGTGAAGGCACGCTTGGTCGGCTCGCCGGCGATCGGATCGAGCTCGATGGCGCCGATAAGGCCGGTGTTCCTGATGTCGATGACGTTCGGGCAATCCTTCAGGGAGTGCAGCGCGTCGGCCCAATAGTCGGAGAGTTCCGCAGCGCGGGTCAGGAGGCCCTCTTCCTTGTAGGTGTCGAGCGTGCCGAGCGCGGCGGCGCAGGCGATCGGGTTGCCCGAATAGGTGTAGCCGTGGAAGAACTCGATCATGTGTTCCGGGCCGCTCATGAACGCGTCATGGATCTCCGCGGTCACGAAGACCGCGCCCATCGGGATGACGCCGTTCGTCAGGCCCTTCGCGGTGGTGATCATATCAGGCTTGACGTCGTAGTACTGGGCGGCGAACGGGGCGCCGAGGCGGCCGAAGCCGGTGATGACTTCGTCGAAGATCAACAGGATGCCATGCTTGGTGCAGAGCTCGCGGAGCTTCTGCAGATAACCCTTCGGCGGGATCAGCACGCCGGTTGAACCGGCGATCGGCTCGACGATGACGGCCGCGATCGTCGAGGCGTCGTGTAGCGTGACGATGCGTTCGAGCTCGGTCGCAAGATCGCCGCCATGCTCGGGCTGGCCGCGGGTAAAGGCGTTCTTGCCGGGCTGATGGGTGTGCGGCATGTGATCGACGCCGGTCAGCAGGGTGCCGAACATCTTGCGGTTGGAGACAATGCCGCCGACGGAGATTCCGCCGAAGTTGACGCCGTGATAGCCGCGCTCGCGGCCGATCAGACGGAAGCGCGAGCCATTGCCCTTCACGCGATGATAGGCGAGAGCGACCTTCAGCGCCGTTTCGACCGATTCAGACCCGGAATTGGTGTAGAGAACGTGATCCATGCCTTCGGGCGCGATATCGACGAGGCGGTTCGCCAGTTCGAAGGCCTTGGGATGGCCGAGCTGGAAGGCCGGCGCATAGTCGAGCTCGCCCGCCTGTTCGCGGATCGCCTCGGTGATCTTCGGCCGGCAGTGCCCTGCATTCACGCACCAGAGGCCGGCGGTGCCGTCGAGCACCTGGCGGCCGTCATGGGTCTGGTAGTACATGTCCTTGGCGCTGACGAAGAGACGCGGCTCCTTCTTGAACTGACGGTTCGCAGTGAAGGGCATCCAAAAGGCCCGCAGGTCATTTGGCGTGGTATTGAGGCGGTTGGACATGCTGTTCTCCATGGCCGTTTCGGAGGCCGTTCCCGGTATTGGCTGATGCCGTTTTTTACTGCCCGGTCAAATTATCAGCGCTTCTCCGGGCGTCAAGCCGCGGACGTTGCCGTCTGGACGCCGCAGCGGCGAACAGCATGCAAAAAATAGACCGGCATTCCTGCCGGTCTAAGAGTATGCAGACGTGCTAAAATAAGGTTGCCACACTATTCCGGATGCATCCCTCGGCAGTGCGGCTTATAGGCTGACGTTATGTCAGCGCATCTTCACGCCGCAGACTTGGTGCGGCTTTGAACAGCATAGATGTCAGTGAGGGCTTCGAGGATCTTGAGAACCTGCTCGGAATTGCTCGAGTAGTAGATCGTCTGGGCGTCGCGGCGCGTTTTTACCAGTTTCTGGGCGCGCAGCTTGGACAGGTGCTGCGACAGAGCCGACTGGCTCAATCCGACCTCCTGCGCCAACGCACCGACCGGAATTTCACCCCTCACGAGGTTGCAGAGAATGAGAAGTCTCTTAGGGTTTGCCATAGCCGACAACAGGGCAGCGGCAACGTTTGCATTGGCGGTTAAATCGATTGTATCCATATCTTGTTCCCGATGTGAAACTAATTTCAAAAACGCACGTTCCCGCTCAATGCCGGACGGCGAAAACTATCAATACAGCGTCAAGATTGTATATAGCTAAATTTCAGGTATTGCGTATTTTATGTTAGATATATGTGAATAAACGTCCTCAACACCCTGCGCAACGGCATCGAACTCGTAACGCAGGAGCAAATCACCCGAAATGAGATCGAAACCGGCGCAATCCACTCCACAAATGCGCCAATCACCGTTGCCGGCCTCCCGGCCCGCCGCAGCCGTAGCCGCGAGATCCGGGCGCCTGGCTAGCAATTCTTGCACTATCGCGTCGGCTTGCGCTGCCACGGCTTCGTTGCCGGGGGATCGAATCGTCAGATCTTCGCCCTCCAGCAGATAGGCGCGACCGAAACCGCCATTGAGGCTTGCGGACTGCGCCACAAGCCGGAAGAAACGGAAGTCCGGGAAATCGATGTAGAGCTTTGCCTTGGCATGGCGGTTGAGGAAGCGGCTACGAATCCGGGCGTGGATGTCGCTGTCGCGCTCGACCGGTTCGGCAAGGCATTGGGTCGTTAGGCGCGGATAGGCAAGCGGATCGCCCTTGCCGGGCTCGCCCGTCAAAAGCGAGGCGCGGCGGTCGGCGTCGAGCGCGCGCGTATGCGTCGACAGGCCCGAGACGAGAATGACGGGAACGCCATCAATATCGGTGCCGAGCAGGACGCGGCTCGCAAAGGGAAAGCCGGTCACGGGATCGAGAACGGCAATTGCGGCATAGCGGGCGGAGCGGAGAAGCGTGCGAGCGAGCTTGCGGGCTTCTCCGTCCGTTTCCCTGAGAACGGAAGCTTGATCTTTCATGTCCACTTTTTGACGGAAGCGGACGGCGGGATCAAGCCTGTTCTTTGCGCCGGTGCTGGGTCAGGCCTTCGACGATATCCTGCGCCGAGATAGTCCCGACGATCGCGCCGTTTTCCACGACACCGATACTGCCCGGCTGGCGCGACAGCGCATCGAGAATGTCGATCAGCGGCGTCTCGGCGCGCGCCGTGCCGCTGACGCTCGCGCCAGCGGCCGCGTGTCCGAGACCGCGCTGCATCACGTCCTGCGCCGTCAGCATGCTGATCGGGTTCATGTGCTGGACGAAATCGGCGACGTACTGGTCGGCCGGGTTCTTGACGATTTCCTGCGGCGTGCCGCACTGGATGATGCGCCCACCCTCCATGATGGCGATGCGGTTGCCGATGCGAAACGCCTCGTCGAGGTCGTGGCTGACGAAGAGGATCGTCTTCTTCAGCCGCCGCTGGAACTCGAGAAGCTCATCCTGCAGACGCGTGCGGATCAGCGGATCGAGCGCCGAGAACGGCTCGTCCATCAGCAGGATCGGTGCACCAGTCGCAAAGGCACGCGCTAGGCCGACACGCTGCTGCATGCCGCCGGAGAGTTCGTTGACCTTGCGATCGGCCCATTTCGTCAGGTTGACGAGCTCAAGTTGTTCGCCCACGCGCTTCTTGCGCTCGGCTTCCGGCATGCCCGCGAGCTCGAGGCCGAAGCCGACATTCTCCGCCACCGTGCGCCACGGCAGCAGCGCGAACTGCTGGAAGACCATCGAGACGGTGTGCATGCGCAGGTCGCGCAAGCCCTTGGCAGTGGTCTTGTAGGGATTACACAGGCCGTTTTGCGTTGCCACAGACACCTCGCCACGTACGACAGGTGCCAGCCCGTTCACGGCACGCAGCAAGGTCGATTTGCCGGAGCCCGAAAGGCCCATGAGGACGAGGATCTCGCCTTCCTGTACGGAGAGCGAGGCATCCGCCACGCCGAGAACGAGACCGGTCGCGGCGCCGATCTCGTCGCGATTCTTGCCCTGATCGGCCAAGGCGAGGGCGTTTTCCGGCTTGTCGCCGAAGACGATGCTGACGTTGTCGAAGCGGACCGCGGTCATACGCCTTCTCCTTCACCTGTCGCACGGAACATGCGGTCGAGAATAATCGCGAGGATGACGATACAGAGACCCGCCTGGAAGCCCATGGCGACATTGACCGTATTGAGCGCGCGCACCACCGGTTTTCCGAGACCATCGGCACCGACAAGCGCCGCGATAACCACCATCGAGAGGGAAAGCATGATGGTCTGCGTGAGGCCGGCCATGATCTGAGGCATGGCGAAGGGGAGCTCGACCTTACGCAGCACCTGCATTGGCGTCGCGCCAAAAGATTCGGCTGCTTCCACGAGGGACGGAGGCGTCGAGATGATGCCGAGACGCGTCAGGCGGATCGGGGCGGGGATCGCGAAGATGACGGTCGCGATCAGACCCGGAACCATGCCGAGACCGAAGAGGATGAGCGCGGGGATGAGATAGACGAAGGTCGGGATCGTCTGCATCAGATCGAGAACCGGCCGCATGATGGAAAACACCCAGGCGCGCCGCGCACCGGCGATACCGAGTGGAATGCCGACCGCCATGCTGACAAATGTCGATGCCAGGACGAGCGCCAGCGTTTCCGTCGTTTCCTTCCAATAGCCCTGGTTCATGATCAGCAACAAGCCGAGCAGGGTGAAAACCGCGACGCCGATCGAGCGGCGTAGCCAATAAGCGATCCCAACGATCGCAGCCAGCACGATCAACGGATGCGGAGCCTGCAGAACGAAAAGCAACGCATTGATAACGTGCGACAAAACGAAAGCAAGCTGGTCGAAAAACCACTCACCGCTCGACGTCAGCCAGTCGACGGTCGATTTGGCGAAAGGGCCAATAGGAATTTTGTAGTCGGTGATCCAGTTCAAGGAGCGCGCCTATCCGAAAGAGCAAAGATCGAGATGAAACAAAAAGGGGCGGCGAGGGCCGCCCCGTTCATCAGTTTCAAAGGCCGAGGCCCGACTTCACGGCGGCAGCGGCGTCCTTACCGTCCTTCGTCGTGACGCCTGCGAGCCACGGATCAACTGCGTTCGGATTTGCCTTCAGCCACTCGGTCGCAGCGACCTGCGGATCCTCACCATCGTTGAGGATCTTGCCCATGATCTGGTTTTCCATTTCCAGATTGAACTTCAGGTTCGAGATGAACTTGCCGACGTTGGGGCATTCGGTGGTGTAGCCGGCGCGGGTGTTGGTGTAGACCGTCGCGCCGCCGAAATTCGGACCGAAGCTGCTGTCACCGCCCGTCAGGTAGGTCATCTTGAAGTTCTCGTTCATGGGGTGGGGTGCCCAACCCAGGAACACGACCGGCTTGCCTTCCTTCTCGGCGCGGGCGACCTGTGCCAGCATGCCTTGTTCGGAGGACTCGACGAGCTCAAGGCCGCCCATTCCCATCTCGTTCTTTTCGATCAGGGTCATCACGAGGCGGTTGCCGTCGTTGCCGGGTTCGATCCCGAAGATCTTGCCGTCGAGTTCGTCCTTGTGCTTGCCGATATCGCTGAAATCCTTGATCCCGAGTTCAGCGCCCTTGGCATTGGTCGCGAGCGTGTATTTGGCGCCCTCGAGGTTGACGCCGAGGGAATCGACCGTCTTCTCATCGAGGTAGGGCTGGACATCCTTCGCCTGAGCCGGCATCCAGTTGCCGAGGAACACGTCAATGTCCTTGTTCTTCAGCGACTGATAGGTGACAGGAACCGAAAGAACCTTGATATCAGGCTCGTAGCCGAGGTTCTTCAAAATGACTGCGGCGGTGGCGGTGGTTGCGGTGATATCAGTCCAGCCAACGTCGGAAAGACGGACGGCGGAGCAGCTATCGGGGTCTGCGGCAAATGCTGCTGTTGCGACGGAGAGAGCGGCAACTGCGGTGGCGGTGGTCAGTTTGAATGCGCTTGTCGTTTTCATTTTTAGACTCCCAGTCTTGCGTTCCCAAGCCAATCACCAATAGCCGAGTTTGACAAGCGATCTGAGCGCGTTTGCGCCGCATTGCAGTACCCGATTGCGACGTCGGGCATTTTTCGCGGAGTGCCGGGTTTTCAAGGCTTTTGGCGGTTTTTGGCCGCGATTTTCCTGTGATTATCAAAATGAGGGACTTTTCTTCGCAGTTTCGAGCTTCCAAGAAGCGAAAGACGGAGAAAACGATGGCAAAACTCTATTTCAACTACTCGACCATGAACGCCGGCAAGTCGACGATGCTGCTGCAAGCCTCCTATAATTACGAGGAGCGCGGCATGCGTGTCGTTTTGCTGATCGCGGCCTTCGATGAGCGCGCCGGAAAAGGGATTATCGGCTCCAGGATCGGGCTGCAGGCGAGCGCCGTGGCCTTCGAACCGGAAGCAGACTTGCAGGCCTTGATTGGCGAACTCAGCAAGGAGGGGGAGCCAATCGCTTGCGTCTTCGTCGACGAAGCTCACTTCATGACGCGCGAGCATGTCTGGCAGCTTGCCCGGATCGTCGACCGGATGAACATTCCGGTCATGGTCTATGGCCTCAGGACCGACTTCCAGGGGAAGCTGTTTCCTGCGTCTGAGGAGCTTCTCGCGATCGCAGACGAGATGCGTGAGGTGCGCACCATCTGCCATTGCGGACGCAAGGCGACGATGGTGGTGCGCCTCGACGCAGAAGGAAAGGTGCTGCGCGAAGGCGCGCAGATCGATGTCGGGGGCAACGAAAAGTACGTATCGCTCTGCCGGCGGCATTGGGATGATGCCATGAACGGGCAATGGCTCGCCGAAGCGGTGTGAGTGTTCCTCAAATCGATTCCGGTTTGTCGGCTTATGCGCTAGGTTTGCGCTAACCGATTCATGGAGGCGTTCCGGTGCGCAAGCCTTTCTCCTTCGACACGCAGCTGGAAGCCGCGCGAGCGCTCGTGGAACAGCTGCGTCTTGAAGCCAGGGTCTGCGTCGATTTCGTCAGCGAGTTTGCGCGCCAAGGGGCCGCCGTCGATGATGAGCGCTTCCTTGTCGAGAACGGGCGCTTCCAGGCGTTTGTCACAAACGGCGCGAGCCTGGCCAATCTCCTGGCGGAACTCGTATCCGTCCTCGACACGCTGACGGTCAAGGTTTCAGCGGATCTCGACAGTTTCCGCGGCCTGACGACAGGCGAGAAATTCATCGGTCGCTTTTCGCGTCAGCGGATGTGGCGTCGCCATAGCCAGCGGGTGCGCGCCGCCCCGGTTGTGGAGCGGCTGCGCGACCTGCTGGTGAAGTCGAACGAAACCGCTGCTGTCATTGCGAGCTACCGCGCGATTGCGATCGACTTTCACAAGTTGGGGGAGCATGGGTTGATCGGCATCGTCGAGCAGCGCCGTCGGCTTGTCGACAAGATCGATATCGCGCGCCTCCGCATTCGGGAATTGAATGCCAAGGCGCTGACGACGCAGGGCAGGATCGGTCTTTATGGAAGCAAGGCCGAATGGGAACGTATGGAAGAGGAGCGACGCGCCCTGAAGAGCCAAGCCGACCGCGTTGCCGAGGAAGAACGCGGGATGCGCGAGGATAGCCAGCGCCGCGAACGCTTCATCAATCTCTTCCAGGTTTTCGTCGATGCGCTGAATAGCCAGGTCGGCCAGTGCAACGCCCTCACGCGCAAGATGGTGATCGACACCGAAGAGCGGCTGCTGATCTATCAGGCACAGGTGGACACGGACATTCCCGGATCGAAGGTCCAGATTTCGGCGGAACTCTTTCCCGCCATTGCCGGTCCGATTGAACTGTTTGAGCGCAATATGCTGGTGCCGCAGGAACTGGAACATCGCAAGCGGACCGCCGATGCCGTCTTCGCGAGTAAGTTCGAGACCTTCCAGCGGGAGCCGGAGGAGGGTTCCGGAAGGCCGATCATCGATACGACGAAAATCTCCAAGCGCCTTCGCTTCCGCCTCCTGCGCCCCTAGCTCCCGAAGAAACAATAATATCAGCACGATATTGTCCTTCCCCGAGCGAGCGCATATGTCAGTGCGCAGACACTGTCTGTCCATCACGGCAAGGAGACGAGGATGCTCGACCGGATCGCCGGTTTTTTCAGGCTGATCGGCCGGACCATCGCACGCTGGGCGCGGATCTTCTTCGCCTGGGCTTTCTGGCCATTTATCGCCGCCCGTGGCTGGTACGTTCAGCGGACCTGGATGGTCCGGTTGCCGATCCTTGGCTTTATCGGGCTGCTTACCGTTCTCTATTGCTATTTCATCTGGCAGACGCAGGTCTGGTCCGGCTTCAACCCGTCCTTCGTGAATGAGTACCGGCTTTCCGAACGCAAGGTGCCTGCTGGGCAGGAACTGCCGGCAACCGACGACGCGGCGGCGACGAAGACCTGCCAGCGCTCGGCCATCGTCGATGTCGCGGCCGATCTGACGGACTTCAACGTCAATCAGAATGCGTGGATCTCCTCCATGCTCCTTTATCGTCTCGGCTTCTTCGGCATCGACTGGGATCACACGCCGTTCCTCGACAACAAGGCGTCGTTCCAGCGTGGCGTGAACCAGGCGGTTCGTCGCACCTCGGTCGAACTCGTCGATACGCTTGGCCGCGTGCGGGGCACGTCGGGGATCAACAACGATCTGCAAAAGGCACGCGGCAATCTGCAGTTCGATGAGTATAGCTGGTATTTCGGACTTGATCCGTTCGGGCCGAAGACGCCGACGCCAAGCTATTATCGCTCCGCTCTCGAAAGCCTGCGCAAATTCAATGCCGACTTGGCCGCTTGCAACGCGATCTTCGATGGACGCGCGGATAACCTGATCCAGTTCATCGACCGCATCGCCAACGATCTCGGCAGCACCTCGGATGTGCTCGCGGACCGCTCGCAGAACCATCATCGCGGCTGGTTCGATACGCGCGCCGACGACCGCTTCTGGTTCGCCTATGGGCAGCTCTATGCCTACTACGCGATCCTTGCCGCCGCGCAGTCCGACTTTTCCCAGGTCGTCGCGGAACGCAATCTGGGCGCCATACTCGGCGCAACCATGAGGCAGTTCCAGGCTGCCTTGCAGATCCAGCCCGCAATCATTTCCAATGGTCGGGAAGACGGCTGGATCATGCCGAGCCATCTGGCGACGATGGGCTTCTACATTCTTCGCGTCCGGTCGAATCTCGTCGAGATTCGCTCCGTGCTCGATCGCTGAGCGTCTTGCTCAGTTGATCAGCTTCATCCGGATCGCCTTGGCGACAAGCTGCGTCCGGTTCACGCAGTCGAGCTTTTTGATGGCGCTCGTCATATAGGCGTTCACGGTGTGATCCGACAACGAGAGGATCTGGCCGATCTCGATCGACGTTTTTCCCTGTGCCGTCCAGCGGACGACCTCCCGTTCGCGGGCAGAAAGGGGCGTGTGCTCCCAAACCTTCGATTGCTTCGTGCGGTTATAGGCGTCGAGCAGATGGAGGGCCACCATCGCGAGTTCGTTGAGCTCGGTTTGTCCGAGCACCGGGCGATCGCCGGCCAGCCAGAACAGGATTCGCTCACCGTCGCGTGTATATGCGGGGACAGCAACGCCTGTCGGTATGCCGAAGTCCTGCAGAAGTTTGCTCAACTCATGCGGGAAAACGTCAGCGGAGGAGTTGTCGGAAAGGCTCCACGAGCGCGGCAGGGCCGAGTCGCCCATTCCGGTCGACAGCAAGGGAAAACGCATGATGCGGGCGCGGTCGAATTGGTTGAGGTATGCGGACGGAAGCGACGTTTCAATGAGGAGGGATTTGAGAAGAACGCTTTCAGGAGCGGGAGCAAGCATCAGCGTGACATGCCGGAAGCCATAGGCGCGCGCTACCCTGACGAGAATTTGCGCGAATTCGGCCTTGGTATGGACAGTTGAAATCTCTGTGGCCAGAGACAGCTGCCTTTCCGAGGTAGTCATGTAAGACATTAATGCGTCCCTGCTTACCTTCATTTCAGCACCATAGAATATGCAAACTGATATATTTGCTAGTGCGAAACAGCGGGGTCTGCAGCGATTAATTTCAAATGTATTACTTTAACCACAGGATCATCCTATGGTTGCGCCATCACCTATTCAAAACGCAACCCAAGGAGACGGAAGTGGCTTTCGGCGTAGCGCTCCAGGAAAATATGCAGGTTCATCGGGGAGCGCCTGCGCCTGCGCCTGCGAATCACGTCACGATCAGATCTTGTCCGTCGCCTTTGCCTTTTTCGTTAGCTGCTCGAGGAAGCCGAGCATGACCGCGGAGACGACAAATGCCAGGTGCATCGCCGTCAGCCACATGATCTTGCCGTCGGTGTATTGCTCTGCATTGAGGAAGACCTGCAGCAGATGGATCGATGAAATTGCCACGATCGACGAGGCGACCTTAATCTTGAGGCTGCCGGCATCGAGCTTGCCGATGAACGAGACATCGTCCTCGCTCTCGTCGAAGCGGCTGACAAAGTTCTCGTAACCGGAGATCATCACCATGACGATGAGGCTGGCGACCAGAGCCGCGTCAATCAGGCCAAGCATGGCCAAGATCATTTCACCCTCGTCTAGGACGAAAACGCCGCCCGCGACCTTCAGGAACTTGTAGCCGAAGGAAACAGCATAAACAGCGAGCGCGAGGGAAAGGCCGATATAGAAGGCCACGAGTATCCAACGGCTCGAAAGGATGATGCGCTCGACAATGAGTTCGAGTGATTTCATGTCTTGTCCTGCCACGTCTAGAATCGATGTCCGACTGATAACGGCTTGGATGAGCGTTGGGCAACCAGCGCACTATTCACAGTCGCGGCATATTTCGCTATCCCGTTGAAATAAACGTGGCGCCGATCGAGCGCACAGGCCAGTGGGGAAACGGGATGGCAGCCTACAAATCCGACATCGAGATTGCGCGCGCGGCGGAGAAAAGACCGATCTTCGAGATCGGTGCAAAGCTCGGCATTCCGGCCGAGCAACTGGCGCCTTACGGGCATGACAAGGCCAAGCTCAGCGCGCAATTCATTGCGGCACAGGCAGAGAGGCCTGATGGCAGGTTAATCCTCGTCACGGCAATCAATCCGACACCCGCAGGCGAGGGCAAGACGACGACGACCGTCGGCCTCGGCGATGGGTTGAACCGGATCGGCAAGAAGGCGATCGTCTGCATCCGTGAGGCTTCGCTCGGACCATGCTTCGGGGTCAAGGGCGGCGCTGCCGGTGGCGGCTATGCGCAAGTCATTCCGATGGAAGACATCAACCTGCATTTCACCGGCGATTTCCATGCAATCACCTCGGCCCACAATCTGCTCGCGGCGATGATCGACAATCACATCTATTGGGGCAACGAGCAGGATATCGATCTCAGGCGCGTCACGTGGCGGCGCGTGATGGACATGAACGACAGGGCGCTGCGCGAGATGGTCTCCTCGCTGGGCGGGGTCGCCAACGGCTTTCCCAGGCAGAACGGCTTCGACATCACGGTCGCCTCCGAGGTGATGGCCATTCTTTGCCTCGCCACGGACCTCAAGGATCTGGAGGAGCGCCTCGGCAACATCATCGTCGGCTACCGGCGTGACAAGACGGCCGTCTATGCCCGCGACCTGAAGGCCGATGGGGCTATGGCGGTTCTCCTGAAGGATGCCTTGCAGCCGAACCTTGTCCAGACGCTGGAAAACAATCCGGCCTTCGTCCATGGCGGCCCGTTCGCCAATATCGCGCATGGCTGCAACTCGGTGATCGCCACGAAGACGGCGCTGAAGCTCGGCGACTATGTCGTGACGGAAGCGGGTTTCGGCGCCGATCTCGGGGCCGAAAAATTCTTCGACATCAAATGCCGAAAGGCGGGACTGAAACCGGATGCCGCCGTTATTGTCGCGACGGTGCGCGCACTCAAGATGAATGGCGGCGTGAAGAAGAACGATCTCGGAACGGAGAATGTCGCCGCGCTGAAGAAGGGCTGCTCCAACCTCGGCCGCCATGTCGCCAACGTTCGCAAATTCGGCGTTCCCGTCGTCGTCGCCATCAATCATTTTGTCTCGGATACGGATGCGGAAATCGCAGCCGTGAAAGAGTATGTCTCGCGCCTCGGGGCCGAGGCGATCCTCTGCCGGCACTGGGCCGAGGGGTCTGCCGGCATCGAGGAACTCGCCTATAAGGTGGTCGAGCTTGCGGAATCGGGACAGTCGAGATTCGAGCCGCTCTATGCCGACGATGTCTCCCTGTTCGAGAAGATCGAGATCGTGGCCTCGAAGATTTACCACGCAGGCGAGGTGACCGCTGACAAGGCGGTGAGGGACCAGTTGCTTGCCTGGGAGGAGCAGGGCTACGGGCACCTGCCGGTCTGCATGGCCAAGACGCAATACTCCTTTTCGACCGATCCGAACCTGCGGGGCGCGCCGGAAGGACATATCGTGTCGGTCCGCGAAGTCCGCCTCTCGGCAGGCGCCGGCTTCGTGGTGGCCATCACCGGCGAGATCATGACCATGCCTGGTTTGCCAAGATCGCCCTCTGCGGAGCGGATTTACCTCAATGATCAGGGCTATATCGAGGGCTTGTTCTGATCGGGCGTTGAGAAACCAAATCAAAGGGCTCGGATCTTGATCGAGCGCTGGTGTCTGGGCCCCCGACTTTGTGGCATTTGCCAGGCAGGGGGCTTGCTGTCGCTACCGCTCAGGTGTTAAGTCCAAGGCGTCGAAAAAGGCAGGGCCGGATATGGTAAGCACGGCCCCTTCCGCAAGGAAGCTCTGATCCGCACCACTCTTCCAGTGCATGTGAGAACCCGCGACGAGAAACGGCGCATCCCGCGCCGCTCTCGGCGGATTCAATGCGCGTTATACGTCGTTCCGCCGGGCAACCCGAAGGAATGAACAATGCGAATGAACCATATTGATATCCACGTGCCCGATGTCGCTGCCACTGCCGCATTTCTCGTCCGGCATTTCGGCTTGTATCTGCTCGAGATGCGAGGTGCGAGCGGCCTTGCGATCCTTGGCGACGATGCCGGCCTTGAAATCGTGGTCAGCCACCCGAACGAAAAGTTCGGTAGCGGCCATCAGCAGGCGCTTTACCTCGTCACCTATCACCTCGGCTTCATCCAGACCGAGCAAAGCAACGTTGACCGGCTTTATAGCGCGTTGAAGGAAAGCGACGCCGAACTCGTCGGTGAGCCGCGCGAGATGCGCGGTGGATATTTCTTTTATTGCATGGCGCCGGGGCGCGTGCTGATCGAGGTCGGATGGCGCGCGGAATGACCCGCCGCTAGTGACAGTAGCGATATCCTCCGTTCCGCTCCAACACGTCGAGGTGGAAGTGCGTTTCGTGGGCTGCGTCACTTTCGGGGTCCAGCACCGTCGTGAAGTAGAGGCAGCCGGCGGCGCTGATCGTCCGCTGGAAGGCTCCGATCAGCGTTGAATCCTCCCTGCGCGGCTGAACGGCGATGTCCTTGCCTTTTTCGAAACTGAAGCTTGCAATGTCGATCGCATTGCCGCGCGCGTGCTCGGAAACCTTGCCGGTGTCCGCGCCGTTGCGCAGGCGGCAGATATAGGACGAAGCCTGATTGACGGCGACGATGCGGCCCTGATCCATCGCGGCGGCGCTTGCCGCCGGGATGACGCTCTCCTTGATCCAGCGGGCGAGGGCTAGGGCGACAGGACAGCGAAACACCGCCTCGGGCTTCAATTTTATTCCCGGCAAAGCCTCGGAAACCTTGATCGGTTTGTCGATTCCGCAGCCGTTGCCATCATCGATACGCGGGATGTCCTTGAAGACAACGCCGAGGACCTGAAGCTCCCGCTCACATTCCGAATGCTCGGCGTCGCTCTCTGCGGCAATCGTCAGATGCTGCTCCTCCAGCGTCTGCTGCGACGGAAGTTTCGGTCCCTGCTTTTCCGGTACGCCAGAAGAGTTGGGAGGCCCCTGCTTGACCGGCGGCACCTCGGTCTTGCCGCTTTCGGGTTTCGGTTCAGGTATCGGGGGAAGTTGCGGGATGGGCGCCGCCGTATTGGATTCACCTGGACGGGCCGCCGGGAAAGGGCCCGTGTCCGGCAGGCGTGCGCTGGTCAAAAGCCCAATGCAGCTCAGTGCCGCTAAAATTACGATGATATTCTTCACGCATCCACCCGTTGTATGTTGAACCGGGGAGGAGAACGTACGGATGCGGTTTTCGTTGCAATTTCGCAACGTTGATCTCTATGGTGAAAATATGATTTATTAAATCAAGATAACCGCCTCTCGATATATTGACAATTAAACTCATGTTTTTTATGCGGCAGAAAGAAGGCGAAAACCTTCGCCAGAAAGCCTAGCCAGCCCATCGAAAACGCAGCCGCGTCACGACCAGCCAGCCCGGTGGATATTTTTCTCAAGGGGTTGATTTCATGATCGTCCGGCACTTTCGCTCGGTTCTACTCGCCTGCACGGCACTTGCTTTTGTTTTGCCTTCCGCCATTGCTTTTGCGCAAAGCGCGCCTTCGACTGCCCAGACGGCCGAAGAGCAGCAGGCCAAGAGCGAGGGCGATACCTTCCTCTCGCCAATCATCGTGAAGGGTAGCCGGCAGGCGGCCAATGATCCCTATACCAAGCCGGGTCCTTCAAGCACGGTCACCGCGGACCAGATCAACCTCCAGGCGGGGCAAGGTACGGATGATCTGCTGCGCAGCGTTCCGGGAACGTCGACGGCCAACAATCCCCAGAACCCCGGCGTAGCCGTAAACATTCGCGGCTTCGAGGGCTCCGGCCGCGTCAACATGTCGATCGACGGCGTTCGCCAGAATTTCCGCTTCACCGGTCATGAGGCGCAAGGATTTACCTACGTGGATCCGGCGTTCCTGGCAGGCATCGACGTGACCCGCGGTGCCGTCATCGGTATCGGCGGCGGTGCGCTGGCCGGGACAGTCAATTTCCGAACCTACGAGATCGATGATCTGATCCAGGGCGACAAGAACTACGGTGGCATCGTCTCCGCGACGGTTGGAACCAACGAACTTGGTTGGTCCGAGTCGGCCATTGGCGCCTATCGGTTCAACGATGTCTTTGCCGTCCTCGGCGGTATCAGCAAGAGCGATCCGGGCAACTACGAAAACGGCGACGGCGTTACCGTGCCTTTCACCGAGCAGGATCTGCTTTCCGGCATGCTGAAGGCGGAGATTACGCCGAACGCGGAAAACACGATCAAACTCGGCGGCATCACCTACGACAACGACTTCTTCGCCAATTCCTATTTCCAGAACGTGAAGAACAAGACGTTTGCCGCGAGCTACGCCTATACGCCCGGCGACAACGAGCTGATCGATTTCAAGACGGACTTTTATTACAACCGCCTTGAGATGAAATATGACACGAACGCCACGGGCGGCGGTGCGGCCGCCGGTCGCCGGATTACCGATACCGGGATTGGCTTCGACGTCTCCAACACCTCCAGGTTCGACATCGGCGACGTTGCTGTCGTCACCAACTATGGTGTCGAGTACTTCCACGACGATTACGATGTGGTCAACAGCCGGACGCAGCCCTCGGGTGGCGTCAACGGCGACGGCAAGAGCGGCATCCTTGGTGTCTTCGACACGACGACATTCACCTACGGCATGGCGGACCTGACGCTTGGCCTGCGCTACGATCATTTCAATATTGACGGTTCGGGGTCGGTTGTCGCAGGCAACCCGCTCGGTATGACGGCCGGCGCATATACCGTCGACAAGTCCGATGGACGCCTGAACCCCAGTGTCACCTTTGCGCTCAATCCGACTGATTGGTTCCAGCCGTATGTGACATATGCACAAACCCAGCGGGCGCCGACCATCAACGAAACCTTTGCTGGCGGATCGCATCCAGGCGCTACCGGCCAGAACTTCTTCCCCAACCCCTTCCTCGAGCCGGAAACCTCCAAGGGCTGGGAAATCGGCGCCAACGTCAAGTTTGATGGCATACTGGATGCGGGCGACAGCTTCCGCCTCAAGGCCAACTATTTCAACGACCGTATCGACAACTACATCACGGGTGCGTTTGCAGGGGGCGGCAGGCAGACCTTCTTCATCAACAATCCCGGTACGTCGAAAGTCGACGGCATAGAAATCCAGGCCGCGTATGACGCGGGCTTCGTCTTCGGGGAGCTTGCCTATACCCATACCAATACGGACCTGCCTGCGCAGATCAATGGCTTCGGTGTGCAGAGCTACCTGCCTGAAAACATCTTCAGCGCCACTCTCGGCGGCCGCTTCCTTGAAGATCAGCGGCTGACTGTCGGTACGCGCCTCTTTGCTGCCGGACAGGCCGACATCGGGCAAATCAACGCAACGAATGCCGGACGCCCGCGGTTCATGAGCGGCTATGGCGTCGTCGACCTCTTTGCGAATTACCAGTGGGAGAACGGCCTGGAGCTGACGGCGAGCGTGACAAACGTCTTCGACAAGACCTACACGCCGGCTTCCAGCACGATCCAGACCACGACAATCGACACCGGTCGCGGTCGTACCTTCATGGTGACAGCGAAAGCCAAATTCTGAACGATGGCTTAATGATGCGTAGGGCGGCCATGTGCCGCCCTTCTTCATTCGCCGGATTCGGCTCTTGCGCTTGGTCCGATCTCACGCTAACAATTTCGCCCATGAACATGTCCTTGAACATTGCAGTTTGGTGGTGGGCTCGCTGAGGCGGCCTCGACCAATCGTGTCCAAAGACGACGAGTGAGCCGCCCGGAAAACGCCAGGCGGCTTTTTTGCTTTTTAAGGCTGCCTGTCATCCGGGCCCGATAACGGAGTGGAACAATGATAACGATCCTTCGGGATGACGGAGCGGAAATTTACGAGACGCGGGGCGGCATCACCGTCACCCGGCAGCGGCGGGCGATCCCTTATGCCGATGCAGTCTCTTCCTATGTCGACAAGCTCGACGAGCGACGTGGCGCCGTCTTCTCCTCGAACTACGAATATCCGGGCCGCTATACCCGTTGGGACACTGCTGTCGTCGACCCGCCGCTGGGGATTTCCTGCCATGGCCGTGAGGTCTGGATCGAGGCCTACAATGAGCGCGGCGAGGTGATCCTCTCCTTTATCACGGAGCGCCTCAAGACGATCTCAGATCTCGTGCTCGGCGCCAACACCGCGCGCCGCCTCGACTTGACGGTGAAGACGCCGGAGCGCGCCTTTACTGAGGAGGAGCGCTCGAAGATCCCGACCGTGTTCACCGTGCTGCGCGCCATCACCGATCTCTTCTATTCGCAGGCGGATGCCAACCTCGGCTTTTATGGCGCCTTCGGCTACGACCTTGCTTTCCAGTTCGACGCGATCAATCTGAAGCTGACGCGTCCGAGCGACCAGCGCGACATGGTGCTCTACCTGCCGGACGAAATCCTCGTCGTCGACAACTACTCGGCCAAGGCCTGGATCGACCGCTACGACTTCGAAAAGGGCGGGCTTTCGACCGAGGGCAAGGCTGGCGACATTCCGGCTGAACCGTTCCAGCGCACGGACGCCATTCCGCCGAAGAGTGACCATCGCCCCGGCGAGTATGCCGACCTCGTCGTCAAGGCCAAGGAAAGCTTCCGCAAGGGCGATCTCTTCGAAGTGGTGCCCGGCCAAAAGTTCATGGAGCGCTGCGACAGCAAGCCCTCCGACATTTCCAAGCGGCTGAAGGCGATCAATCCGTCGCCCTACTCCTTCTTCATCAATCTCGGCAACCAGGAATATCTGGTCGGCGCCTCGCCTGAAATGTTCGTGCGTGTGTCCGGCCGCCGCATCGAGACCTGCCCGATATCGGGCACGATCAAGCGCGGCGACGATCCGATCGCCGACAGCGAACAGATCCTGAAGCTGTTGAATTCCAAGAAAGACGAGTCGGAGCTCACCATGTGCTCGGACGTCGACCGCAACGACAAGAGCCGTGTCTGCGAGCCGGGTTCGGTGAAGGTCATCGGCCGCCGTCAGATCGAGATGTATTCGCGTCTGATCCACACTGTCGACCACATCGAGGGCCGGCTGCGCGACGACATGGATGCCTTTGACGGCTTTCTGTCTCACGCCTGGGCCGTGACGGTCACCGGCGCACCGAAGCTGTGGGCGATGCGCTTCATCGAAAGCCATGAGAAGAGCCCGCGCGCCTGGTACGGCGGCGCTATCGGCATGGTCGGCTTCAACGGCGACATGAACACCGGCCTGACGCTGCGCACCGTGCGCATCAAGGACGGGATTGCCGAAGTCAGGGCAGGGGCGACCTTGCTCAACGATTCCGATCCACGCGAAGAAGAAGCCGAAACCGAACTGAAGGCCTCCGCCATGCTTTCCGCCATCCGCGATGCCAAGGCCGGCAACTCCGGCAAGGTCAGCCGCGACGTCGCTGCCGTCGGCAAGGGCGTCAAGATCCTGCTCGTTGATCACGAGGACAGTTTTGTCCACACGCTTGCCAACTACTTCCGCCAGACAGGCGCCACCGTTTCGACGGTGCGCACGCCAGTGCCGGACGAAATCTTCGATAGGCTGGATCCGGATCTGGTCGTCTTGTCGCCAGGTCCAGGCAATCCGAAGGATTTCGACTGCAAGGCGACGATCAAGAAGGCGCGGGCGCGCAACCTGCCGATCTTCGGCGTCTGCCTCGGATTGCAGGCGCTGGCAGAAGCCTATGGCGGCGAACTGCGGCATCTGGCGCTGCCGATGCATGGCAAACCGTCGCGCATCCGCGTGCTGGAGCCGGGCATCGTGTTCTCGGGCCTCGGCAAGGAGGTGACGGTCGGGCGCTATCACTCGATCTTTGCCGATCCATCGACGCTGCCGCGTGATTTCATCATCACGGCGGAAAGCGAAGACGGCACGATCATGGGCATCGAGCACGAGAAGGAACCGATTGCGGCCGTGCAGTTCCACCCGGAATCGATCATGACGCTTGGCGGCGATGCCGGCATGCGGATGATCGAGAACGTCGTCGCGCATCTGTCCCGCAAGGCAAAGACCAAGGCGGCCTGAGATGAGGCGTCAGGCGAGGCCGTCTCGGCCTCCTTCGAGATAATCGAAGGCATGGCCCCTGTTGTGGGCCATGCCTTCGGACCTGCGGAAAATTCCCGTGCGATCTCAAGAGTTTCTACTCCAAATTGCCACAATGGCTGTTAAGCATCCATTGCTCTCTCAGTGATGGATGGCTGCGTGCTCCTGAAGATCCTGAAGTCATTCGCGATCGTCATCGTGCCAATCGCTACGGCAACTGCGGCCGGCATCGTTTTGCCAAGGCCGATCTGGCGTGACGATCCGACGCCGGGAGACGTCCGCCCCGCATCCTCGTTCTCAGCAATCCGATCCACACCGACATCGCCGTGCCGGCTGACGCCGATATTCTTGCGCGGTTCGGCTTCCTTCGTGACGGCGCGCTTGATCTGGACGACCCGAACCTTCGCTACATCATCTTCGGATGGGGAGGCCGGTCATTTTATACGGAAACACCGACCTGGGCAGACCTGAAGGCGATGCCGGTCTTCAAGAGCTTCAGCCTCGACAATTCCGTGATGCATGTTTCGCTGGCCGGCGACATTCCGCTCGACCACCCGAGCGTCATGGCGGTCGATGTCGGCGAGGAAGGGTACAGGCGCCTGCTCGCCTTCGTTCTCGGCAGTTTCACGGAGCAGGTCGACAAGCCGATGCCGCTGGCCGGATTCTCGTATGGCAAGAACGATGCCTTCTTTGAAGCTGAGGGCTATTTCAATGCCTTCTTGGGGTGCAACACCTGGACTGCCGCGGCGTTGCGTCAGGCTGGTCTCGTGTCCGGATGGTGGACAGCGCTGCCGTGGATGCTCAGAGCTTCCCTGTGGCTCCACAATGATCAGGCCGTATTTGCTGACGAAGCCGCCTCCGGCAATCTGGCGTGAACTGCGATCTTGCGTGGCCGCCGCATTGGCAGCTTTCGTCGCCGCCCTCTTGGTCTCGCATCGGTTTGGCAGGGTGCAGTTCGGACACCAGCGACAAGGACCGGCAGAGTCTGATTGACATCCTGCAACAAATCAGAACATTTCCGGAACGATGAATGAGGAATAACGTCGTGGCCAATGCTGAGAAGTTTATCGTGCTCCCGTACCGCAAGAACCGGAGCAATCTGGTGCCGGGCGAGATGCGCCAGGCATCGAACGCTGTCAGCGCCGAGAAGATTGCGACCTCCATGGCCTCGCGTTTCGTCGGTGTTGCGGCCTATGCCGTGATGGTCGACGAGGAGACCGGCGATATGTCGTCGCCGCGGCTGCTTGTCAAGCACGGCGAGATTGCCGACATCAATTCCTGAAACAGTCTCGATGGAAACCTCGCTCTATCTGCCGGTCAAAGGCTTTCTGGAAGCGGCGGGCTATGTCGTTAAAGGTGAGATCGGCGGATGCGATCTCGTCGGCCTGAGCGAGGGAGAGCCGTCCGTCGTCGTGGTGTGTGAGCTGAAACTCAGCTTCAATCTCGAGCTTGTGCTGCAGGCAGTCGATCGAGCGGCAATGAGCGATGAAGTGTGGATCGCCGCCCGCGTTTCCGCCAAGGGGCGAGGGCGCGAGGCCGACAAGCGCTATCGCGATCTGTGCCGCCGGCTGGGGATCGGCATGCTCGGCGTCTCCGATGCCGGCGAGGTCAGCGTTATCGTCAGCTCCGTCTCGCCGATGCCCCGCACCAATCCGAAGCGCCGGTCGCGGCTCGTCAAGGAACATCAGCGCCGGCGCGGCGATCCGGTCGTCGGCGGTGGCTCGCGTGCACCGATCATGACGGCCTATCGCCAGCGTGCCCTGATCTGCGCCGCGGCACTCCAGCAGGGGCTCGTGCGGCCACGCGACATGAAGGCGCTGGCGCCGGATGCTGGCAAGATCCTGCTCGGCAATGTCTACGGCTGGTTCGAGCGTCGGGAGAAGGGCATCTATGCGTTGACGCCAACGGGCGAAGCCGCGCTCCTTCGCTGGCCGCAAGCCATCAGTGTGGTAGCTTAAAGCCGTTGCGCATCGGCGCCTCGATCATTGCGAGCCCTGCAAACTGACGCTTGACCAGCCACGGTCAGCCCAAATTAGGGTCGCCGCTTGGCCGCGGCGACACGCGTTTCGTCGTCGCGCATCTACGCAAGACAAAGAACAAGCGACCTAAAAGGCCGAACAATCGGAGCCGCGGTTGCCCCGCATACGGCGCCCTATTCTTGCCTAAAGAGATAAACGAGATCGGAACCCAGTAACGCAACCTTTATCGGTAGGGGCGTGGTCAAGCGTCCGTGATCGCCCTAGCTTAGCCGTCGTGAAGAATGCTGCGCAGCTCGCTGGGGCCGCAATGGGTCCAGCCAACCCCCGAGGCTCGACGATGGTTACGTTCACGCTCAATGGACAGACGAAGACTTTCGACGGCGATCCGGACACGCCGCTACTTTGGGTTATCCGCGATTTCGAGAGGCTCACAGGCACGAAATACGGCTGCGGCGTTGCCCAGTGCGGTGCCTGTACGGTGCATATGGACGGCTTCACGCGCCGCTCCTGCATCACGCCGATCTCGACGGCGGAAGGCTCCGAGATTTTCACGATCGAAGGGGTCGAGGGCAAGGAAGCGGAGGCTGTGAAAGCGGCCTGGATCGCGATCGACGTGCCGCAATGCGGATACTGTCAATCGGGCCAGATCATGTCGGCCGTCTCGCTCTTGCAGAACACCCCGAAGCCCACCGACGACGATATCGACGGTGCGATGACCGGAAATATCTGTCGATGCGCCACCTACCATCGCATACGGGCGGCAATCCACAGCGCCGCCGCTTCGATGGAGGGTTGAGACATGACCATCCAGGAGATTTCAACCACGCGCCGTGCTTTCCTCGCCGGAAGCGCCGGTCTCGTCATCGGATTTGCGCTGGCGCCGAGGATTGCCGCCTTTGCCGCCGACAAAGGCGAGCAGGCTGGCGGTTCGGACGCGCTCGTGACACTCAACACTTTCGTGAAGGTCGGGACCGACGACACGGTGACGATCCTGTCGAAGCATATCGAGTTCGGGCAGGGGCCGTTCACCGGTCTCGCGACGCTGATCGCGGAGGAACTCGATGCCGATTGGGGGCAGATGCGTGCCGTGCATTCGCCCGCCGATGACAAGATCTACGCCAACCTTGCTTTCGGGCTTCAGGGTACCGGTGGCTCCACGTCGATTGCCAATTCCTACGAGCAATTCCGCAAGGCAGGAGCGACGGTACGCGCCATGCTGGTTGCAGCCGCGGCCGATGAGTGGAAGGTTCCGGCGAGCGAGATCACCGTCGAAAAAGGCCGTGTCAAGCATCCCGGTTCCGGCAAGGAGAGCGGCTTCGGCGCCCTGGCAACGAGGGCCGCCGCCATCAAGCCGCCGGCCGACATCGAGCTGAAGGATCCTGCAAAGTTCACTCTGATTGGGCAGGAACTGCCAAAGCTCGACACCGTCTCCAAGACCAACGGCCAGGCAATATTTACGCTGGACATCGTGCCGGACAATCTGCTGGTCGCGGTGGTCGCCCACCCGAACCACTTCGGAGCAACGGTCAAATCGTTCGACGATCGCGAAACGCGCAAGGTGAAGGGTGTTGTCGACGTCAAGCAATTGCCGCAGGGTGTCGCCGTCTATGCCGACAACACATTTGCTGCGTTGAAGGGCCGTTCGGTCCTGAAGGTCGATTGGGATCTTTCCAATGCGGAGACGCGCTCCAGTGACCAGCTTGCAGCCGACTATGCGAAGGCGCTGACGGACAAGGGCGTCACTGCCGCCGAGAAGGGCGATGTCGAGAAGGCCTTCGGCGACAAGGGGCTGAAGACCCTGGAAGCGCAGATCATCTTCCCGTTCCTTGCTCATGCGCCCATGGAGCCGCTTGACGCCGTTTTCATTAAGGCGGCGGATGGCAGCCTCGACGTCTATAACGGGGCCCAGTTCCCTGGCGCGGACAAGAATACTGCGGCAAAGATCGTCGGGCTCGATCCGTCAAAGGTCCGGCTGAACACACAGATCACCGGTGGCAGCTTCGGACGCAAGGCGCAGTTCGGCTCGCCCTATATGCAGGAGGCGGCCGCCGCCTTTGCTGCGACCGACCAGTCGCGCCCGGTCAAGCACATGTGGACGCGCGAGGACGATATCCGCGGCGGCTATTACCGGCCGATGTATCTTCACAAGATGCGCGGCGCCATTAACGCGGATGGCCGCATCGTCGCCTGGGACCAGGCGATCGTCGGCCAGTCGATCCTGGGCAAGGCGGATCTCGACAGCACATCGGTCGAGGGGGCTTCGGACCTGCCTTACGACGTGCCGAACCTCAGGGTGATCTCGCATAATGTGAAGCTTGCCGTGCCGCCGCTCTGGTGGCGATCTGTCGGACATACACATACCGGCTTTGCGGTCGAGACCTTCCTTGACGAGCTCTTCCAGATGGCCGGCAAGGATCCGGTGGAAGGGCGGCTCGAGCAGATGAAGGAAGACCCGCGTTACGCGGGCGTGTTGAAGAAGGCGGCGGAGCTTGCTGATTGGGGCGGGAAGGTAGAGGAAGGCAGACAGCGCGGCGTGGCCGTCGTCAAAAGCTTCAACACCTATGTCGGCCAGGTGGCGGAGGTGTCGGCCGGGGCCGACGGAGCACCGCGCGTGCACAAAGTCTGGTGCGCGGTCGATTGCGGCGTGGCGATCAATCCGAACGTCATCAAGGCGCAGATGGAGGGCGGCATCGGCTACGGTCTTGGTGCGGTTCTGTTCGACGCCGTGACACTCGGCGAGGGCGGCGCGATCATGCAGTCGAACTTCCATGATTACCGGTCGATCCGGATCAACGAGATGCCGGATGTCGAGGTGGCTGTCATCAAATCCGGCGAGCCGCCCACCGGTGTCGGGGAGCCCGGCGTGCCGCCAGTCGGTCCGGCGACCGCCAATGCCTGGCGGCGGCTGACCGGCACACCCGTTCGTAGCCTGCCAATCGTTGCCGTGACGACAAGCTGAGGGAGGCGGACATGAAAAGCAGACTGGCACTCGCCTGCGCGGCAGGCGGCCTCTCCCTTATTGCGGCCTTGCCCGCCTCGTTCATGGCGCTGGCGCAGACGGCGCCCGTGTCCGACAGGTCGACACTCAAGCCCGTGGCATCCTTCTCGTCGATCGCCGATCAGAAAGCACGCTCGGTCGCGCTCTTCAAAGAAGCGGGCAAAGTGATCGAGCATCCTCGATGTCTGAACTGCCATCCGGCGGGCGACAAGCCGCTTCAGACGATAGCCATGCATCCGCATCAGCCGCCAGTCACCCGCGGCGACGGCGGCATGGGCGTGCCTGGCATGATGTGCAACACCTGTCACGGTGCGGAGAATGCAACCATCGTCGGTCAGTCGCCGACGTTGAAGAGCGTTCCCGGCAATCCGGCGTGGCATCTGGCGCCGATCGAAATGGCATGGGTGGGCAAGTCGCTCGGCGAAATCTGTCAGCAGCTCAAGGACCCGACGCGCAACGGCGGCAGGGACCTGAGCAAGATCGTCGAGCACATGTCCCATGACAACCTCGTCGGCTGGGGCTGGAACCCGGGCGAGGGCCGCGAGCCTGCACCCGGCACCCAGGCGGAGTTCGGTGAACTGATCAAGGCCTGGGTGGATACAGGAGCCGCCTGCCCGGCAGGCTGATGAGAATAGCGCCAAGCGCTGGTCAGTCCTGGCGCTTGGCCACACCGAGGTTCATCTTCGAAGTCAGATTTGCAGAGCGAAATTACGTCGGTATTTCTCGCCGCGCCGTTTGACAAAATATGCATTATCACCATATGAGCTTCATGGGCCGCCTGCGCGATTTTCGCGCGGGCGGTTTTGCGTTTGAATGGTCTGGTTTGTGCAATTCATTCGCATCCGCACCGATGCCTGCGCAGGGGATGAAAATGGACGAAAAGGGCAATCTCACGGTTCGGCGGCTGGCGCTCTGGGGTATCCCGATGTCGCTCGGGGTCATGGGCCTGAAGATGGTCGCATGGCGAGTGACAGGCTCGGTGGCATTGCTGTCGGACGGGCTGGAATCGACGGTGAACGTCGTTGCCGCCTTCATCGCCTTCTTCGTCATCCGCTATGCACAGAAGCCGGCCGATCACGATCATCCGTTCGGACATCACAAGGCGGAATATCTTTCGGCCGTGACCGAAGGCGCGCTGATCGTCGTGGCGGCGCTGTTGATCGTGAATGAAGCGATTGGGCATCTCTCCGATCCGCGGATGTTGGATGCGCCGGCGCTTGGTCTTGCGATCAACTTTGTCGCCGGCGTGATCAATGCCGTCTGGGCGCAGATCCTGATCAGGACCGGACGCAAGTATCGCTCGGCAGCGCTGACAGCGGATGGCCATCACATCATGTCCGATGTCGTCACCTCGGTCGGCGTCCTGGTCGGCCTGCTGCTGGCGCTGGCCACCGGCTATGCCATCTTCGACCCGGTGCTCGCCATCCTGGTTGCCGTCAACATTCTCTATCAGGGCTGGAAGGTGATCTCGCATTCGATCGGCGGCTTGATGGATCAGGCGGTCACGCCCGAGGAGGAGGAGGCGATCAAGCAGGCGATTGCCACCCATGCGGCAGGCTCGATCGGCGTACATGACCTGAAGACACGCCGCGCCGGAACGGTCACCTTTGTCGATTTTCATCTTGTCGTGCCGGCCGCCATGTCTGTAAGGCAGGCGCACGATATCTGCGATCGCCTTGAAGATGCCATCCGTGCAGCGCATCGGGGTTCCAGCATCGCCATACACGTGGAGCCAGAGGGCGAGAAGGCCCACGGCATTCGCGTCAAAGTCATCAAGGAGGCTTGAATGCCCACAACAGATGTATCCAACCTGTCCATGCTGGGCAGCCAGACGGAATCTCCGAAATCACCCGAGGAAGCGGTGCTAGAGCGAGTGCCGTCGAGCCATGCCGGCACCGACTACGTCGTCCGCTTCACGGCACCAGAATTCACGTCGCTTTGCCCGATGACGGGTCAGCCAGACTTCGCCCACATCGTGATCGATTACATCCCCAACGAATGGCTGGTGGAATCGAAATCGCTGAAGCTGTTCCTGCATGCCTTCCGCAATCACGGTGCCTTCCATGAGGATTGCTCGATTTATATTGCCAAGCGGCTGGTCGAACTGCTCGACCCGAAGTGGCTCAGGATCGGCGCCTACTGGTATCCGCGCGGCGGCATTCCGATCGACGTTTTCTGGCAGACCGGCAAGCCGCCCGAGGGCGTTTGGCTGCCCGATCAAGGCGTCGCCACCTATCGCGGTCGCGGCTGAGCCCTGGCGATTTGGTTGAGAGGCCTGGAATTCAAACGTTGTCGCGGTCGAGTGTAAACTTGGCAATATCCATTTGGATCTGGCGCTTCTCGCTGAAAAGGCCGGCTCTCAGAAGATTGCGCGCCTTCACGAGTTCGAGACGCAAGCGCATCAAATGCTTGCCCAGCTTGCTCTTTGGCCTGAACGTATCGTCCTCGGATGCCCGAAGGAAGGGCGCCTTGTTTGCGCTGTCTTCGAGAAAGCGCAATTGGACCACGGGGGCCGGTTCGATCTGAAAGGCCGTAATCCACGATCTATGCCAGAAATATGCATCGACCAATGCATAGTTCTTCGTGTCTTGAAGCATTTTCGCCGCTGCGCGTGGCCCTATGACATAACCCGCCAAGCCGAGCCGGTTTTGAAAGACGCGCGTCGCCCGGTGGCCGCTGTGATCATCGGTCCAAAGCGGTGACTTCGCCATGATATGGGGCAGGGGTACGAATTCCAGATCGTAGACGCAGTTCCAGTCGTCGTCACGGTCGCGGATAGTCCTTATCACTTCGGCAATATCGCTCGAAAGGACGGCATCGTCCTCCAGGATGATGGTCCTTTCATTTCGCTCCACGACGGCGTTCCATGCCATTCGATGCGAGGTGAAACAGGCGATGTCCTGGCGAAGCGTCGGACTTGGCCAGTTGTTGGCCGCTTCCTGGCAGGCCTCGAGAGATAGGTCGCTCGCCTCGAACGCGTCGAGAAAACGATATTCCAATCCGAGTCTCGCCATCTGCCGAGATTGATAATGCCTTCTCTCGTTCTCGGACTTGCGACTGATGATAAGGATATTCAACAGATCTTGCCTAGTAGATGGCCATAGCGTCCAAATCTTATTGAGAACTCTGTCTCTATCGTCAAGGTTGATCGTCGATGCCTCACGACGTCCGTGCGTGGACGCGGCGACGATCAGGCGGTCTCCGGCAAGGCCGCCAGATCGCGTCAGACATTGAAGCTGTCGTCATTGCCGAAGTCGGATTGATCGTCATCGGCGGAATCGTCATCGTTGGTGTCGTAGTCGGCTTGCTGAACACTGGCAGTGTCGTCGTTGTCGTCCTTATCGTTTTTCGTGTTGTCGGCTGCCTGCTGCTTGTCACCATCGTTACTGAAATAGTTGTTGATGACCGTCTCTTCTGTCGGCGCGTTGGCGAAGGGATTGTTACCGGCAAGCGGTGAACCCAAGCCAAGCGACGACATGTGGCTCCCGAAGATACCGCTCAGCGAATTGGCAAGCAGCATGCCGCCTGCGACGCCTGCCGCCGTGCCGAGCGCGCCTTGCAGGAAGCTGCCACCTGCCGAAGGCGCCGCCGCCTGCGGGCTCCATGGCCCGGTTGGCTGCTGTGGCATGGCGCGGGGGGTGTCGAAACCGCGATCCTGCTGGATCTGCTGGCGCGGCGCGCTTCCCCATGGACCGGAGGAGGGCGGCGGCGCCGCCGGCTGCTGGGGCGGTGTCTGGCTGGTGCCGAAGATCGAACTGAGGAAACCGCCGCCTTGTTCGGCCTTGTGATATTCGCTCTGGTCGGCCTCGAGCACACGAATGCGCTCCTCCAGCTGCTTGATATGATTGGCGGCCGCTTCCAGCCCCTTTTCCTGCACGATAACGGCCTGCGCAAGATAATAGGTGGCATAGGGCTGCTCGCTCGTTCCCTGGTCGATCAGCGCTTCGGCGTCATGGTCACGCGGCGTTGCCGATGCGGTGCGGACACGCTCGAAAAGGGCGGTCAACAATTGGCGTTCTTCAGGTGACATGGCCGGTCTCCTTTGTTGCTGGCGATCTCGCGCCTAGGGATGACGTAGGAACGGATTTCGACTTTTCAAAGCCGTGCCAAGTTACATTTCGGTAAGCCGCGCCGTCTGCCTAACCATATCTTCATCCGTTCCGTGGCTTGTCTTTTTCCCGCATTGTTTTACGCATGGAGTCGCACTATGTGCGAGGAACCCGAATTCGACGCAAGAGAGGTTCGAATGTACGAAGAAGAAGAACAGGACGACAAGACGAAGGAACTGCCGCTCGGCAAGGAAACGGAGGCGAACCTTTTCAAGTCGCGTTCGATCTTCATCTACGGGCCGATCACGCAAGAACTCGCGCAGAAGGTCTGCACGCAGCTCGTGGCGCTTGCCGCGGCCAATGACGACGATATCCGCATCTACGTCAACTCACCCGGCGGCCATGTCGAATCCGGCGATTCGATCCATGATATGATCAAGTTCATCAAGCCGAAGGTCTGGATGATTGGAACGGGCTGGGTCGCGTCGGCCGGCGCGCTGATCTATGTCGCAGCGCCGAAGGAGCGGCGCATTTGCCTGCCGAACACGCGCTTCCTGCTTCACCAACCGTCCGGCGGCACGCGCGGCATGGCTTCCGACATTGAAATCCAGGCTCGCGAGATCATCAAGATGAACGAGCGTCTGAACAAGATCATGGCTGAAGCAACCGGTCAGCCCTACGAGAAGATCGCTGCCGATACCGACCGCGACTATTGGCTGTCTGCGGAAGAAGCCAAGGCCTACGGCCTCGTTTCGCGCATTATCACGTCGCAGTCCGAGATCTGATTTCATGCTATGAAAAGCGCCCTTGCTTGCCGGCTGGCAGGCGAGGGCGCTTTTTCGTTTTCGTACCGAGCCGCGGAGTTCCAACATGCCCGATCTGCATTACGAGAATCCGCGTCTGGCAGCCCTTTATGATCTTGCTTGCGGCTGGTCCGAGGACCGGGATTTCTACCTCTCGCTGGTAGACGGCGGGCCGAAGTCAATCCTCGATCTTGGCTGCGGCACCGGGCTGATCTGCGATGCCTATGCGGCACGCGGTCATGACGTGACCGGCGCCGACCCCTCGGCACCGATGCTCGATATCGCCAAGCGCAAGCCGCATGGCGACAGGATCGAATGGGTCGAGTGTTACTCCCAGGATTTTCGATCCGAAAAGCGCTTCGATTTGATCATCATGACCGGTCATGCCTTTCAGGTATTGCTCGACGAGAGCTCCATTCTCGCCACCTTTGCCGCCATGCGCGAGCATCTGGCGGATGGCGGCTGCATCGTCTTTGAGACTCGCAATCCTGAAATAGACTGGAAAGCCTGCTGGGACGGCGGTGCGGTCGAGATCGTTCACGACGGGCTTGTCGTTCGCAAGACGCGCGACGTGGTCTCTTACGGGAAGGGGCGGATTCATTTCGAAACTCGCTATCAGTTCCCCGAAGAGACGCTTGTCTCAGAAAGCGAGCTACTGTTTCTGCCGCGCAGCGATATCGAACGGCACCTCGGGGCTTGCGGGCTGCGCGCCGAAGCCCTCTATGGCGATTGGGACCGTCAGCCTTTCGACCAGCGGACCTCCGAGGAGATGATCTTCGTCGTCCGGCGCACGTCGTGAGTCAGGCAGCAAGGCACACTCTCAAGCAACGTTGGGCCGCCAGGCGATCACGCCTTCGGTGCGTGCACGGACATCCGGCGACGCCAGGCAGGTTGCAACCGCCTCATAGCCGGGCGCGGGCGGCCGCGATCACCCTTCAGGACCTGCGCAATCTATGTGAGGCTGAGGCCGAGCGCGCGAAATGCGACAATCTCGCCAGCGCGGGCCATCTCATCCGGCCCGTATGCGCGCCAGCCGGAAGATGTGCGCAAGGGGGCGAGGAGGCCGCCTTGCTCATAGATCCGCAAGGCCTTGATGGAGATACCGAGCCGCGCTGCCGCCTCGGAAGGGCTCAAAAAGTGTGCGGAATGACTCACGACTCACCTCGTTGGCTGTTTGTCGCCCCGCTTGTCGGGGCAGCCCCAGGGGACAGGTCAACAGGTATTTCGAACATTGGGGGCGCTTCTTTGCAGGACGGTTCGATGGTGCAGGAGAACGAAACTTGGCCGTCGCGGACTTGTGTTCTTTGCGCGTGTAATGCTCCATGCGGCAGTTGCATTCAGTTCGAGTCCCGCCCATGCTCAAAGACTTCTCCGTTCAAAGCCTGTTTATGGGCATCCTCACGACGTTCGTGGGGTTTGCCAGCTCCTTTGCGGTCGTGCTGCACGGCCTGCAGAGTGTCGGCGCGACGGATGCGCAGGCGGCATCGGGCCTCATGGCGCTATCAATCGCGCTGGGGCTCTGCGCGATCGTGCTGAGCTCCGTGACGCGGCTGCCCATCAGCATTGCATGGTCCACGCCCGGCGGGGCGCTGCTTGCAAGTACCGGTGTGGTCGAGGGCGGGTTCAATGCGGCGGTCGGCGCGTTTCTTATCTGCGCGGTGCTGATCGTGATCGCCGGCCTGTTCAAGCCGCTCGGCCGGGCGGTTGCGGCCATTCCCGCGCCGCTCGCCAATGCGATGCTCGCTGGTGTGCTGATCGGGTTGTGCTTTGCGCCGGTCAGGGCGATCGGCTTCAATCCGTTGCTCGGCTTGCCGATCGTGTTGGCGTGGATCGCCGTTGGCGCGGTCAAGCGACTCTGGGCGGTGCCGGCGGCTCTAGCGGCCTTCGTGCTTGTGGTTGCCTTCGGCGTTGACATTCCCGAGGGGGCGTTTGGCTCGATCCAACAGGCGCTGCGGCCGCCGGTCGAGTTCGTTATGCCCGTCTTCAACCTGCCGGCTTTCGTCTCCATCGCCCTGCCGCTTTTCATCGTGACCATGGCGTCGCAGAACATCCCCGGCATCGCCGTCCTGAAGGTGAACGGCTACGAGCCGAAACCCGGGCCGCTCTTCTCGGTGACGGGCCTCTTTTCGATCCTATCAGCGCCGTTCGGGGGGCATGCGGTGAATCTGGCTGCCATCACAGCTGCAATGTGCGCCGGCCAGGACGCGCATCCCGATCCCGCCCGACGGTATTGGGCCGTCCTCGTCTCAGGCATCTCCTATGTCATTCTCGGACTACTGGCAGGCGCGGTGACGACCTTCGTGGCCCTGGCGCCGCCAGTCCTGATCCAGGCGGTGGCTGGACTGGCACTGGTCGGCGCTTTCTCCGGCTCGGCCATGGCAGCGTTCCAGGCACCGGAATCGCGAGAGGCGGCGGCCATAACGTTTCTGGTGACGGCATCCGGCGTGTCCTTTGCGGGAATCTCCGGCGCATTCTGGGGATTGCTCGCCGGAGGGTCGATGCTGGCCCTGTCACGTTTTGTGCAGGCGGCGAAAAACTAGACGGAGGGATTGCCAGTTTTTTGTACCCCGGCTATAAGCGCGACCATGAAGAACACGGGCATCATGATTTTTGAGCAGATTGCACGCGGGCGTATCGCCCTGCGCGACAATACGCGCGCCCTGACTTCGCTTCTTCTCCTCGGCCTTACGCGCGGTTGCCGGGTCCGTTGAGGAGCGCCCGGCGGCCGAAAGCCCGCCCAGGCCATCGCTCCTCGTGACCAATCCCGAAAACTGATCAACCGGATGCTTTCGCGCCGGATTCGTCATCGCCAAGCCAGACCCGATACGCTATGACGCGGCTGGCCAGATGACGGGAAGAGGAAGAGAAGACATGGACACGAACACCCGCTCCCAAACCAAAGGCATGCCCGAGGCGGCGATCAAGTATCGCGCCTATCCGCAGGTGAACATCCCTGACCGTACATGGCCGTCCAAGACGCTGACCAAGGCGCCGATCTGGTGCTCGGTCGATCTGCGCGACGGCAACCAGGCGCTGGTCGACCCGATGGGCCACGACCGCAAGGCCCGGATGTTCCAGTTGCTGCTCGACATGGGTTTTAAGGAAATCGAGATCGGTTTCCCATCGGCATCGCAGACGGATTTCGACTTCGCGCGCTGGTGCGTGGAGCAGGCCAACGTACCTGATGACGTGTCGCTGCAGGTGTTGGTGCAGTGCCGTCCGGAGCTAATTACCCGTACGTTCGAGGCGTTGGAAGGGGCGAACCGCCCGATCGTTCACTTCTACAACTCCACTAGCGAATTGCAGCGTCGTGTCGTGTTCGCCAAGGATGTCCAGGGCATCAAGCAGATCGCAGTCGATGCGGCGAAGATGATCTCCGACATGGCTGCCAAGGCTGGCGGTGGCTACCGCTTCGAATATTCGCCGGAGAGCTTCACCGGGACCGAACTTGAGGTGGCTTTGGATATCTGCAACGCCGTCATCGAGGTGATGAAGCCGACGCCTGACAATAAGCTGATCGTCAACCTGCCGTCCACGGTCGAGATGGCGACGCCGAACGTCTATGCCGACCAGATCGAGTGGATGTGCCGCAATCTCGACAATCGCGAAAACCTGATCATTTCGCTGCATCCACATAACGACCGCGGCACCGGTATCGCTGCTGCCGAGTTGGCCTTGCTGGCGGGTGCAGATCGCGTCGAAGGCACGCTGTTTGGCAATGGTGAGCGCACCGGCAACGTCGACGTCGTCACCATGGCGCTGAACATGTTCACTCAGGGAGTCGATCCGGAGATCGACTGCTCCAATATCGTGCGCATGAAGGAAGTGTTCGAATATTCGAACCAGATGCCGATCGGCGAGCGCCACCCTTATGTCGGCGAACTGGTCTACACGGCTTTCTCCGGCTCGCACCAGGACGCGATCAACAAGGGCATGAGGGCGATCAAGGTTGCCAACCACCCGGTTTGGGAAGTGCCTTACCTGCCGATCGATCCGCAGGATGTCGGCCGTACCTACGAGGCGATCATCCGCATCAACTCGCAGTCCGGCAAGGGCGGCATCGCCTACATCCTGCAGCAGGATTACGGGCTGAACCTGCCGCGCAACCTGCAGGTCGAATTCCGCGAAGACATCCAGCGGATCACCGACGAAGAGGGCAAGGAATTGCCGTCGAAGCGCATCTACGACCGTTTCATCGAGCGCTACGTGACGCAGCCGCAAGGCCGCATCAAGTTCGTCGATCACCACACCTATGCCGATCCGGAGCACAAGGGGCAGCGCATCGTCGCCGCCGAGATCACCGACAACGGCGAGACGAAGCGCATCGAAGGCAAGGGCAATGGCCCGGTCGACGGCTTCGTCAACGCGCTCTCGCACTATCTCGGCATCGACATGTCGGTCGAGGACTATTCGGAGCACTCGCTGCAGCATGGCTCGAACGCCGCGGCCATCTCCTACGTCGAGACCTCTTATCCGGGCGGCAAGCTCTTTGGCGCCGGCATCAGCACGAACATCGTCGGTGCATCCCTGGAGGCGATCGTCTCTGCCGCAAACCGCGTGCTCGAGGTCAAGGCTGGAAAGGCCTGACGCGCTCTGGTGCAGCGGACCATTCCGCTGCACTCCTTCCTGGACAGTGCTGAGAATTTCCAGGCGTCGTCATTCGCGCGGCCGCATCGTTGCGGCCGACCCGAACATCAGATCGATGCCGCAACCTGCATGGCGAGCTGGCCGAGCGACGCTTCCGACGAGGGGCCAACGAGAACATAGGACGTGCCGGCATTGTGCCAGGCAACCACCCCGATCTCGTCCTTGATCGTTTCTTTGAAATCGTCGGTCTCGGAGGGCAAGCTGTCCTTGCGGAAGCAGATGGAAGCCAGATCGCCATCGGAGCTCGTGTAGACCAGCTGGCCGACCGGCCGGCCGTCGCCGATGAAGACGCGTGCACCCTGGAAGGTCCAGCCCTGATCCGACAGGTCAGGCACGCGGAATGCAACGCCAACCGTTGAGGTCAGCCAGGTGGAAATTTCCTCCGCCTGCGTCGACGGCACCTCGAAAATATGACGCGGCTGGCGAGCGATCAGGCGTTGGTTGGCGATGACGTCTGTCAACCATTCGCTGGAATCCGCGGCGGCTTCGATCGTTGTCGGGGGCGCCGATTGCATGGTGCTGGTGCTGCCGGCGGCGAAAAAACCGATGCCGCAGCCGGCGATGAAGAGGATGATTGCTGCCGCAAGAGCCTGTGGCCCGGTCGGCGCAAGCTTAAACGAGGCCCGCGAAACGCGCGAGGCAACCGGAGCCTTCGGTGGCTGTGCGCTCTTGATCGACCGAACAAGGGCGAGGGGAACCGGTTCCTTGAGAACCTCGTCGAGGCGGTGCTTTCCGAAGTCGGCGCCGTGTCGCAGCTTATCATAGAGCCGCTTGGCACCCTCATCGTTGGCCAGGCGCTGCTCCAGCTCCTGCTTCTGTTCGGGCGTCGTCTCGCCATCCAGCAGGGCGGTTAGCTGAGCATCGAGCGGAAGTTTTTTGAAATCGAGCAATTCAGTACCTGTGAGAATAATTGTCCGCGATGCTGGCGAAATGCAGTCTAGCCGCGGCAAGCTGTGATACGACGATATTGATCGTGACACCCATAATATCGGCCGTCTGTTGATAGCTATGCCCCTCGACGATGACCAGCAGAAACGCGCTAGAGGTGCCTTCGGGCATCTCGGAAAACATGCGGTGGATGACATCAGGATCGACGAGGGAGGCACGGTCGCGGCTCGCCTCGCGGATATCGGTGATATTGGTTTTCGAAACGGCTTGCGGCTTGCGCCGGCGATGGTCGTCACTCCATTGCTGGCGGGCGAGGGTGTAGACCCAGCTCTCCAGACGGCCTTCGCCATTCCATTGGTTGCTCTTGGCGATGGCGCGCTCACACGCCGCTTGCGCGAGTTCGTCCGCACTCGCTGCATCACCTGCAAGGGTCATCGCGAAACGCCGCAGCCGGGGCAGAAGGCCCACCAGGTCGCGTCTGATATCGATGGTCGTCACGGGTTGACGCATGGTCTTTCCAAGTAATGCATGGGCGTTCGGGCAGAACGCCCAGCAGGAGATCGATTTATATCGCTTCTGTGTCCTTTATGAAACAAGTACCTGATGCTTCGCAAGCATCCGGCGGCGTATCCCACGGGTTCTCAAAGCTTTTCTTCGCTGGCACCGGTGCTGCAACCTCAATACGTGCGGTAGCCGTTTAATGCTTGCAGTAGCGAGCGGTAGGCCCAAGTCTGCTCGCCGCCCCGATCCCGGATCTCGACGAGCTGGACGCGCGCTCCTTGTACATCACCCTGTTCCATCAAAGCTTGGCCCATATATGACCGTGCCAGAACATAATTCTCGTCGGCCTGCAGTGCCTTGCGATAATACGACATCCCCAGTTCCATTCTGCCCGCCTTGCGGTTGGCATAGCCGAGGTAGTTCAGGATGCGCGGATCGTTCTGGTTGTTGGCAAGCTGAAGCACGGTCAGGGCGTTGTCATATTGACCGGCATAGGCAAATTCACGGGCTGCCTTGTAAAGGTCGTCATCGTTGAACGAATTCTTCTTCGGAACCACGCATTCCTTGCGCTTTGCGTCCCAGACCTTGCCTTCAGTGCATTTTGTCGTCGTTTCGGTCTTTGGCGGCGGCTTGGTTTCGTCGCTCTCATCACCGATCGCAAGGGCGGATGAAGAGACAGCAACGGCAAGCGAGCCGGCCAAAGCCAGACCGCGAAGACTGATGAACGCCATGGGCATGCAATGACTCCGTGAATTGATGCTGCAAAGACAACAAGTTTACGTGGCAATCGCCAATTGCCAAGGCCTCGGATGCTTTCCGAATTCAAGATACCGTCATCTTCAGTTTCTGAATCAACTTGGCGAGACGATGATTCCGAAGGTCGCGCTAACCCTTGAAAATATCAACACTTTCACTGCATACGCCGTCGCCCATGGAGTTGATGCTGAAGCGTTCCCCGGTCAGTTCCCAGGCGCCCGGAGAGCCATCGATCGAGAACAGATTGTAGGCGGCGCGGGGCTTTAGTCCTCCTGGTCCCTGCGATGCCGAGGCGATGCCGACCACCGGGACGGGGCCAGTCTGGCCGCGCAGCCAGTGGAGCGTGTTCAAATGGGTATGGCCGTGGAGCACCAGTTCGGCGCCGCCGGTGGAGATCACGGCGCCGAAGCGGCGAATGCCGATCATCCGCTTGTAGAAGGACGTTGCGCCACGAATAGGTGGATGGTGGATCATCACGACCCGAAACAAGCCGGCTTCGCCAGCCGCGCGCAGCATGTTCACGGTGTCTCGCGCCTGGCGCTCACCAAAGAAGCCGCTGGCCGCGAAAGGGGGCGTTGCGACGGCTGTCGAGCAACCGACGATGGCGACCTTGCCGCGAACGCGGAGATAGGGAAAGACGTGGCGATCTTCCTGCCATTCGGGCGGCGCGAGGTCGCCGCGCACGTTGTCGTACCATGCGCGCACCGATTTTTCGTAGGCGCCGGGCACGTAAGCATCATGGTTTCCGGGCACGACGGAATTGTCCTCGGGGTCACCGAGTTCTTTCAGCCATGCGGCGGCAGCGCGAATCTCCAAGCCGCTTGCGAGGTTCACCAGGTCGCCGGTGACCGCCAGATGATCGGCCTGCTGTGCGCGTATGTCGTCGAGCAGCAGATCCAGCGTGCTGCCGAAAAGGTGCTTGCGCCGGTTGCGATGCCAGTTCACAAAGCCGGTAATGCGTTTGGAGAAGAGCTCGCGGACGGAAAGGCGAGGGAGCGGGCCGAGATGGATATCGGAGATGTGCGCGAGCTTGAACATGCGAGCAGACATAGCCCAGTAAGTCTGCAATTCAAACACATCTGCTTGAACGGATTAATGGAATTGGAAAAAGCGTGACCGGAACCATCCGCCCCTGGCAATCACGAGTCTTGATGCGCATCGTGCATGTCTATTTCGCGATCGCGCGCGGAATGACGATGGGAGTGCGAGCCGCCTGCTTCGATTCGGCGGGGCGCATCTTCCTCGTGCGGCACAGCTACGTGCCAGGCTGGCATATGCCGGGCGGAGGGCTTGAGCGCAATGAGACTGCCGAGGAGGCCCTGATCAAGGAACTTCGCGAGGAAGGGAATCTGCGTATTCTCGGCCGGCCTCAGCTCTTCCACATCTATTTCAACACGGCGGCCAGCCGACGCGACCATGTTCTCTTCTATAAGACCCAGGTGGAGCAGACGGCACCCCGGCCACCGGACCGGGAAATCGTCGAGTGCGGCTTCTTCGAGGTCGATGATCTGCCAGTGGGCACAACTGAAGCGACGCGCCGTCGCCTGGCTGAACTCGCGGGCGAGCAGGAGCCCGCCCACGTCTGGTAGAACAGAGGCTAGGCCGCTGCCAATCGGGCACGGCCATGCGGGTGGTCGAGATCGAGCGCCGGGCCGACGGGCACGATCCCCGTCGGATTGATCGTCTTGTGGCTGCGGTAATAGTGGTCCTTGATATGGCGGAAGTTCACCGTCTCCTTGACGCCCGGCGTCTGGTAGAGATCGCGCAGATAGGCCGAGAGATTGGGGTAGTCGTCTATGCGGCGGATATTGCACTTGAAGTGACCGACATAGACGGCATCGAAACGAACTAATGTCGTGAACAGTCGCCAATCGGCCTCGGTCAGCCGATCGCGGAAGAGATAACGCCCCTTGCCGAGACGCTCGTCCAGCATATCAAGCGTCTCGAAGAGCCTGACGACATTTTCGCCATAGGCCTCCTGCGTGGTCGCGAAGCCGGCCTTGTAGACGCCGTTGTTGACGGTGTCGTAGACGACGGTATTGAGCTCATCGATGTCAGCGCGCAAATCCTGCGGGTAGAAATCAACGGCCGAGCCGGTCAGATGATCAAAGGCGCTGTTGAACATCCTGATGATCTCGGAAGACTCGTTGTTCACGATCGTATTGGTCTTCTTGTCCCACAAGACCGGGACAGTCACGCGGCCGGAATAGTGCGGATCGGCCTTCACGTAGACCTCCGACAGCGTCTTGGCACCGAAGAGATGATCGCCGGTCGCCCCGTCGCCGACCTTGAACTCCCAGCCGTTTGACAGCATGAGCGGATCGACGACCGAAACGCCGATCAGATCCTCGAGCTTCTTGAGCTTGCGCAAGATCAGCGTGCGATGCGCCCAGGGGCACGCCAGCGAAACATAGAGATGGTAGCGGTCAGCCTCGGCCTTGAAGCCACCCGTACCGGACGGCCCGGCTGCGCCATCGGCAGTAATCCAGTTGCGAAACTGGGAAGCGGCGCGCTTGAAGTGCCCCTTGGTTTCTTTCGTATCGTACCAGACGTCATGCCAGACGCCGTCAACCAGCATACCCATGTTGTCATCCTTCAGATTGTGTTGGGTCAGAACATATCGCAGCTTTTGCTTGTTTGCAGGCGGTAAAGATTGAACACTGCGTCACGCCGTGCGGTCTCTTTCCAAATTCCATTGGACGACCGAATTTTTTCCTGCTATCGGCCATTTCACATTTTGGAACCCGATTTGATGTTTGCACCGAGAAACCTGCGACGACGTTGATGCTCCCGAACGCCGAAGGGCGTGCTCGAGATCCATCAATTCTGTCTATCCGGTTTCCGTCTCATCATGCACAAGCACGATCTGGTCTACCTCACTGAGGACGCGTCACACGACGCTGCAATCGAACACATCAACGAAGAAGCATTCGGCCCCGGCCGGCATACGCGCGCGGCAGCCCGCATCCGCGAGCAGGGACCGCACGATCTTTCACTTTCCTTCATTTGCGCCGATGACGGCGAGACAATCGCATCGGTACGAATGACGCCCGTCCAAGCCGGCTCGGTGAATGGGCACCTGCTTGGACCACTTGCGGTGCGGCCGTCTCACAAGGGCCGCGGCATCGGCCGGGAACTCGTGCGGATTGCCATCGACGCCGCACGCCGCAAGGGTTCGGAGGCGGTCATTCTCATCGGCGATCCACCCTACTACTGCCCGCTCGGTTTCGAGAAGGTTGCTCATAACGCGCTGACGTTTCCGGGGCCGGTCGATCCGGCGCGCGTTCTTGTTGTACCGCTTGCGGGGGACGCGCATGCGCGTCTGAAGGGAACTATCGGCTGGCGGAAATAGGGCGCATGCGGTATTGAGCCCTATGTCAAAGACGCGCTTTGCGTGATCTTTCAGTGGCTTGAAGGGCTTGTTCATGAGCGGCATTTCCATAGATGAGGCGCTGGATCGCGCCGGGACGGGTGCCTTCCAGCGCCGTCTGATCGGCATCTTCGGGCTTGTTTGGGCGGCGGATGCAATGCAGGTGCTCGCCGTCGGTTTCACGGCGGCATCGATCGCCGCCACCTTCGGACTGACGGTTCCGCAAGCCCTGCAGACCGGCACGCTCTTCTTTCTCGGCATGCTGATCGGTGCCGTTGCCTTCGGTCGCCTGGCGGACAAGGTGGGGCGCCGGCAGGTGCTGATCGTCACGGTTGCCTGTGACGCACTCTTCGGCACGCTTTCAATTTTCGCTCCGGATTTCACCAGCCTGCTGGTGTTGCGCTTCCTGACCGGCATGGCGGTCGGCGGGACGTTGCCGGTCGACTATGCGATGATGGCCGAGTTCCTGCCCGCCAGAAGCCGTGGTCGGTGGCTGGTGGCACTGGAAGGCTTCTGGGCGATCGGAACGTTGATCGTCGCGCTGGCCGCTTGGGCCGCGAGCCTTGCCGGGGTGGCAGATCCTTGGCGCTATATTTTCGCGGTCACGGCGCTGCCGGCAGTGTTGGGCCTGACGCTGCGCTTCTTCGTTCCTGAATCACCGCTCTACCTGTTGCGGATCGGACGGGCAGGCGAGGCCAAGGCCATTGTCGACAAGATGCTGGCGCTGCACCAAAAAGCGCCCCTGCCGTCCGACGACGAGATCGTCGCGACGCCGCAGGTGGCGGAAGGGATATTCTCCGAAGAGCTTCGTCGCCGAAGTGCATTGATCCTGGTAATCTGGTTCCTGGTTTCCGTTTCCTACTACGGCGTCTTCACCTGGATGCCGGCGAAGCTGGCCGGCGACGGGTTCGGTTTCGTCCGCGGATACGGCTTCCTGGTGTTCGTCGCACTTGCGCAGGTGCCAGGCTATGGGCTTGCCGCCTATGGCGTCGAGGCTTGGGGGCGCAGGCCGACGCTGATCGGTTTCTGCCTGCTCTCCGCGCTTGGGTGCCTGCTCTTCGTGGTTTCTCCTGATGACATGCTGGTCGGCGCGTCACTGCTGATCATGAGCTTCGCGCTGCTCGGGACGTGGGGCGCGCTGTACGCCTATACTCCAGAGCTCTACCCCACCGCATTGCGGGCGACTGGCATGGGATCGGCAGGTGCGATGGCGCGCCTTGGCGGGCTGCTTGCTCCGTCCCTAATGGCATTCGTCGTCTCAGGTGGATTGGGTTTGGCCATCGGCCTCTTTTCGGGCCTGCTGGTCGTGGCGGCCTTTGCCGCGAGGGCGATCGATACCGAAACGCGGCAGGCAGCGCTCAGCTGATTCCTGCACTAGCGGGCGCCCCATCCATCGCTATCCCCACTTCAAATTCAGTTGATCACAGGACTGTCATGCGCCGTCCCTAGACTTTGGAAGCGCTCTAAAGCGGATGACGTCAATATTATGGGGGTAGTTCGATGACCGAACATATTTCGCAGAAGGAAATCTTTCCGACCAGCCAGCTCGAGGATGCGGATGGCGAGGGCCATAACCGCAGCGACAATCCCACGATGGGGGAAATCATTGGGCGGCGCTTTTCACGTCGCGGCTTCCTGCAAGGGTCGCTCGCCGTGTCCGCCATTGCCGCGACCGTCAGCCCAATTGCGCTGTTGAGCGCAGAAGAGGCTCGCGCGGCAAGCGGTTCGGCCTTCTCCTTCACGGAAGTCGAGGCCGGCGTCGACGCCAATCACCATGTCGCCGAAGGATACAACGCCGATATCCTCCTGCGCTGGGGCGATGCGCTGTTTTCCGATTCGCCGGCCTTTGACCCCAAGAAACAGTCGGCGGAGGCGCAGAGCCGGCAGTTCGGCTACAACAACGACTATGTCGGCTATATTCCGATCGAAGGTTCGTCGGAGCACGGCATCCTCGTCGTCAATCACGAATACACAAATCCGCACCTGATGTTCCCCGGCCTGGTGACGATCGCCGAAGGTAAGATCAAGCAGGCGCCACTTGCCAAGGAGCAGGTGGATATCGAGATGGCGGCTCACGGCGGCACGATCGTCGAGATCCAAAAAGTGGACGGCAAGTGGCAGGTCGTGCCTGATGGTAAGTACAATCGCCGCGTAACTTCGACGACCGAGATGGAGCTGACCGGTCCTGTGGCCGGCCATGAGCGTGTCAAGACGTCTGCCGATGCCACCGGCACCAAGGTCATCGGCACGTTCAACAACTGCGCTGGCGGCGTAACGCCCTGGGGCACCTACATTATGGCCGAGGAAAATTTCCATGGCTATTTCTCCGGCGAACTGCCTGCCGATCACAAGGAAACAGCGAACTACAAGCGCTACGGCGTGCCGGAAGGCGCCTATGAGTGGGCAAATTTCTATGACCGCTTCAATGTGGCAAAGGAGCCGAATGAACCTAATCGCTTCGGCTGGATCGTAGAGGTCGATGTCCTCGATCCGACGTCGACCCCGAAGAAGCGCAGCGCGCTTGGACGCACGAAGCACGAAGGCGCAGCCTCGATCGTCGACAAGGATGGCCGTGTCGTCTTCTACCTCGGCGACGACGAACGCTTCGACTATGTCTACAAGTTCGTGACGGCGGGCACCTATAACGCCAACGATCGCACTGCCAACATGAACCTGCTCGACGAGGGGACGCTTTATGTCGCCAAGTTCGCCGAGGACGGCACACTGCAGTGGCTGCCTGTCGTTTACGGCCAGGGCTCGCTGACCGCTGAAAACGGCTTTGCCAGCCAAGCCGACGTGCTGATCGAGACCCGCCGCGCCGCGGACCTGCTCGGCGCGACGAAGATGGACCGGCCGGAAGACATCGAACCCAATGCCGTCAACGGCAAGGTCTATGTGATGCTCACCAACAACACGAAACGCAAGGCCGACCAGGTGGACGCCGCCAATCCGCGCGCCGAGAACGCCTTTGGCCATGTCATCGAGATCAGCGAGGATGGCGGTGCCTTCGGGGCAACCTCGGGCAAGTGGGAAGTGCTGTTGAAGTGTGGCGATCCTGCTGTCGCCGATGTCGGGGCGTCCTTCTCGAGCGAAACGACGAAGAACGGCTGGTTCGGTATGCCGGACAACTGTTCCATCGATGCCGCCGGCCGCCTCTGGGTCGCGACCGACGGCAACAACAACAAGGCGACAGGCCGCACCGACGGCCTCTGGGCCGTCGACACCGAGGGCGAGGCGCGCGCAACGTCCAAGCTCTTCTTCCGTGTTCCTGTGGGTGCCGAGCTCTGTGGCCCGCTCTTCCTGCCCGACGACCAGACGGCATTCGTTGCCGTGCAGCATCCCGGCGACGGCGGCGACGACTGGTCCGGCCATGGCCGCCCGTCCTACTACGAAGATCTCTCCACCCGTTGGCCGGATTTCAAGGACGACATGCCGGTTCGTCCGGCTGTCGTCGCAATCACCAAGATCGGCGGTGGAAAGATTGCCGTCTGAGTGGTGAATGACTTCCGCTTCGCCGTCTTCGGACGGCGAAGCATCTATCTACAGGCGCTTGCGCAGGAATGTGCGTGTGCGGCCTTTAGGGAATTCCGGCACCTCGCCGAATATTTCGTAACCCTGCCGCTGATAGGCTCGAAGTGCCTGCGGATTAAAGGTATCGATCCAGGCGCCGTGGCAGCCACGGGCCGCAGCCTCTTTCTCGGCCAAGGCAAGAATCTTGCCGGCGATGCCCTTGCCGCGTTCGTTCTCGGGAACATACAGCAATTGGGTGAAAAGCCAGCCCCAGGCAGTGTAGCCCGAGAGGCCGCCGGTGACGTTTCCATCGGCATCGCGAATGAGAACGGCGAGCGGCTGGCGTTCGGAAGGGCCGACGTCATGGCGATTGAAGGCCGAGAGCGCGTCGCCGATCGTCGCAAGGTCATCGGCAGAGGGCGAGCCAGTCACCTCAAACCCGGCCATGCGGCTAACGTCCTTCTCGCCACCACATGGCGCCAAAGGCGAGCAGCAGGATGCCGACACCGGCGAAACCGGCAAACAGCGGCAGGGTGTTGATGCCCTTCAGCACCGTTTCGTTGGTGAGGTGGATTTGCATGCGATCGTCGTCTGCAACGCGGATCTGGCCACGAACTGGCAGGATCGGCGGAATGCTGATCGCGCCGCTGGTATCGGACACGCGGACGACGAGGCCCTTTGACTTGTCGGCAACAGGCTTCAGCGCTTCGGTCGTCGATATCATTGCCTTGAATTCAGGAGCATCGACCGCGCCGACATGCGCGAGTGTCGTCATGTCGCCATTTCGGATTTCGAAAAGGCCGATCTCGTCCATCTTCTTCTCGGCCTTGAAGAGGCCAGGCTCGGCTTGCGTCAGGGGAAGAGTTTCGGTCCTTCCCGAGGGATAGCGTACCGTTGCGTTGCCCGGGGCGGCGCCAATGGTTTGGCGCGTGATCTCCAGCGTGCGGCCGGATGCGCGCGCTGTCAGGGCCTCCTCCTCCAGGGCAGGCTCCTTCATCAGCCAATGGGCAACGCGGCGGTAGAGCGACACATGCGGACCGCCGCCCTCGAAGCCACGAGCCCACAGCCAGCCTTGATCGGACAGCAGCATGGCGACGCGGCCCTGTCCGGCGCGATTGAGAACAAGCAGCGGATGATTGTCGGCGCCAACCATTACCGTCTGGCCCTGCGGCGGCTCGACGTCGACGCTGCGGAACCAGCGACCCCAATGCGGCGGCTCGTCGGCGGAACCATCGAGGCCGCGGGTAACCGGGTGCTTGCGACCTTCTTCCGAAAGCCTGGGATAGAAGGCTTTCTCGATCATCTGGCCGGTCGGAGCGGCCGGCAGAACGGACGACAGGGGCGTCAGCGCAATCGAATCCTGGCCGGCATGTTCGGGGCCGGCTGCGATCAGCAGGGCGCCGCCATTTTCCACATACTGGGCGATGTAGTCGTAGTAAAGGATCGGCAGCACGCCACGATGCTGGTAGCGGTCGAAGATGATGAGGTCGAAGTCCTTGATCTTGTCGACGAATAGCTCGCGGGTCGGAAAGGCGATCAGCGACAGCTCATTGATCGGCGTGCCGTCCTGCTTTTCGGGCGGGCGCAGAATGGTAAAATGGACGAGATCTACCGACGCATCCGACTTGAGGAGGTTGCGCCACGCGCGTTCGCCAGCATGCGGTTCGCCGGAGACGAGCAGAACACGCAGGTTCTCGCGGATGCCGTCAATCAAGTGGACTGCGCGGTTGTTCGCGTCCGTGACTTCGCCTGGAAGGTTCGCGACCGAAAACTCCAGAACGTTGCTGCCGCCGCGCTCGACCTTGAACGAAAACGGTGTGTCGCGGCCCGGCGTGGCCTGAAGCGTCGCGATCTCGTTGCCGTTGAGCTTCACCGTGACGTTGGCCGTGCCGCCGGGGCTCGGCCCATCGTCGAAGACGCGCAGCATCAACTGCTGCTCCTCGTTGACGATCCCGAAACGCGGCGCCTTGACGACTTCGATGCGGCGGTCGAATTCGCTGGCTTTGCCCGTGATCAGGCCGTGGATCGGGGCGTCGAAGCCGAGTGCCTGATTGACGCCGGGAACGTCGTGGACTTCGCCGTCCGTCAGCATGATCGCGCCGCCGATGCGGGCCGGCGGCACGTCCGCAACAGCGACGGAAAGCGCATTGAACAGTCGCGTCGAGGGAGCGTCGGAATCGTCCGGTTCCGTCGCATCCACGTAGCGCGGTTCGATATTGGTGAAGCGAGCGAGGCGATCCTTCAGCTGCGCCAGCGCATCGTCGGTCATCTTGATGCGTTCAGGCGTCTGCTGGCTCTGGCTGCGGTCCACGATGACGGGCACGACGGTCGACAGCTGTTCGCGATCTTCCTGCAGCAAGAGTGGGTTGGCAAGGGCGGCCAGCAAAGCAAGGGCTGCGATCGAGCGGATCCAGGCGCCCCGCACGCCGCGCCAGATGGCGAAGGCGGCGGTCAGGAGCACAATGAGCGCCAGCCCCGCCAGGAGCGGCCAAGGGACGAAGGGCGAAAAATCAATCGTCATGTCACTGCCCCAACCGTTCCAGGAGGGCAGGGACGTGGACCTGATCGGTCTTGTAGTTGCCGGTGAGCATATACATCATGATGTTGACGCCGCTGCGGTAGGCATATTCGCGCTGCATTTCATCCGGCGGGACCGTCGGCAACATGGGCACGCCGTTGTCATCGACCGCCCAGGCGCCGGCAAAGTCGTTGCCGGTGATGAGGATTGGGGAAACGCCGTCGGCCGTCGCCGCCGACTTGGCGTTCTCAGCACGATTTTCCTGGCGGGCTTCAATCCAGAGCGGGCTGCCGGTGTAGCGACCGGGGAAGCTCGACAGGAGGTAGAAAGACTTCGTCAGCACGTGGTCGGATGGCACCGGTTCCAGCGGCGGAATGTCGAGATTCGCGAGGATCTGGCGCAGCCGCTCGCCGTTGGCGCTGACCGAGCTGCCATTGTTGTCGAGTGCGCTGAACTGGTCGCGGGTGTCGAACAGCACCGTTCCACCGGCGCGCATATAGGCATCAATCTTGTTGATCGCTGCCGTTGAAGGCATGGGCGCCGTCGCCGAGATCGGCCAATAGATGATCGGGTAGAAGGCGAGTTCGTCCTTGGTGAGATCCAGGCCAACGGGCGGCGAGGGCTCCAGCGTGGTGCGGAAGGTCAGGAATTCCGTCAGACCCTCGAGACCCCGCTCGGAAATCCGGTCGACGTCCTGTTCACCAGTGACGACATAGGCGAGATGCGTATTGTCGAGCCGCTGGAAGATCTGGTCATCACCGGGTTTGGCGTCATCGGCATGCGATTGACCAGGCTGCAGCAAGAAAGCCGCGCTGAACGCAACGGCGACAAGTACCGCCGTGCGCGCCGCAGGGCGCAGCCGCGAGAACGCGCCGCTCATGAACATCACGACCAGGCTGTCGGCAAGCAGGAGCAGGAAGGCGATCAGGAACAGCGCAGGCTTTGCCGACCAGGTCTCGCCGCCGATCAACCCTTCACGCACGACGGTGGTACCCGAAGCATCAAGCGGCTTCAGTTCGGCATTTTTCGGCAGCACGTTCAGCGCGGTAAATCCTTCTTCGGATCCGTAGAGGCCAGGCGGGTTATCGAAGCTGGCAACCGGCGTGACCTTGGCGTTGGGTATTAGCGGGCGTGCCGTACCGGTTTCGGTCGTCAGTGCGCCCTTGGCGGTCAATAATCGGAATGGCGGTAGCGCGTCAGCGGTCGAAGCGCCGTCGGTTTCCGCGGTCACGCCGCCAGAGCGTGACAACTGCACGAGGCGACGCAGCATCTCGACGAAATTTCCCGATATCGGAAGGTCGGACCATGTTGCCTCCGCACTCACATGGAAGAGCACAATTCGGCCAGCATTGATCGGCTTCGTCGTCACCAGCGGCGTTCCATCGGCGAGGCTCGCCCAGGTGCGCTCGGCAAGATCCGGCGTTGGCTCTGCGAGAACCTGACGTTTGACAGTAATATCCGTCGGCTTCGGCATTCCGGCGAACGGGCCGAAAGCGGGAAACTCTGCAAGCGGCTGTGGTTCGGCCCAGGATAGCGCACCACCGAGGGCGCGCTCACCCTGGCGCAACGTGACCGGCACCAGCGGGTCGTCGGCGGGTGCGGCAGCAAGGCGTGGCCCTGCAAAACGGACCAACGTTCCGCCGTTGCCGATCCAGCGCTGCAGCGGCTCGTAGGTTTGCTGGGGAAGGCGGCCGATATCGGCCATGATGATGACGGACGGATTCTGCGACAGGAGATCCGGGATCGAGGTGGCGAGATCGGGCGTGTTCGGCTCGATCAAGTCGGCATAAGGCTGTAGGGCGCGCTGGATGTAATAGAGCGGCGAAAGCAGTGGCTGGAACGTATCGCCGACTTCGCCCGACAGCAGGACGACGCGGCGACGCTTGAAGCCGTCGTCAAGCAGATGCACGGCGCCAGCCGTAGCGTGGTTATCGATGCTGACGCGCGCAAAATCGTTGCGCATTTCAAACGGTGCGGCGATTGATCCGGTCGCGACGCTCTGCCCTGGTTGGAAGTCGATCGAGCCGGCCGCGATCGCGCGTCCCTGAGTGTCCTGCGCAGTGATAGGGCGCGAAGCGGCGCTGGTGCTGTCGAGGCGTGTGGCGGTAACCGTCATCGCATCCGCGGCATTGCTGGCCGACGTGATCGCGATCGTCTCGGCCGCGTCGCCGGAGATCAAGCGCAGTTGGGCAGGCGAGAGATCTAAGAGCTGGCGGACGGTTGCGTCGTTGTCGGTTGCGGCGGCGCCATCGGTCAGGAAGGCGAGAGTGCCAGGATGGACGCCGTTCAACGCGGTGCGCAGAGCCTCGAAAGCGCGCTGCCGGTCGGGCACCAGCGGCTTCGGTTCTGCGGCGCGTAGCTTGTCGCGGGCAACGGACGCCGTTCCCGGAACCGCATCGTTGGTCGGATCGGCGGTGAAGGCGATGGCAACAGGGGTCCCGGCGGCTTGCGCGTCATCGATCAGTGCGTCGGCCGTCTTCACGCGGCGATCCCAATCCGGCGACGTTGCCCAGCCGTTGTCAACAAAGAGCACGAGCGGGCCGCCGGAAGCAATTGAATTCGTGCGCGGATTGAAGACTGGGTCGGCGATAGCCAGGATGACGGCGGTGGCAAGCAGCATGCGCAGCAGCGTCAGCCACCAGGGGCTCTGGGCCGGGGTTTCCTCCCGCTTCAGGACCGTTGCGAGAATCTTCAGTGGCGGGAAGACTTCCGTCTTCGGGCGCGGCGGCGTCAATCGCAGCAGCCACCAGATGATCGGCAGGGCCACGAGGGCGCCGAGGATCGCGGGGTAGGCGAAAGCGAAAGGAAGAGCGTTCACGTGCGTTCTCCCTGCGTCATCCTTGCGGGCATTCCCGAGAGGTACATGTGAACGGCGACCAGCGCTTCAGAGGCGAGATGGTCGGTGCGGTGACTGACAAAGGTCCAGCCCATGTGGCGCAGCGCCTGACCGAGATCATCCCTGCGGTCGAGATAGGCGCGGGTGTAGGCTTCGCGAACATGCTCGGCCCGGCCTGATGTCAGCTTCGAACCCGTCTCGGGATCGGTGAATTCGGTGCGGCCATCATAGGGGAAGAGCTCTTCGGCCGGGTCGGCGATCTCGATCACGTGGCCGCGCAGACCGCGCCGCGCCAAGGGACCGATGCGCGCCATGACCGCACGCGCATCATCGAGAAAATCGCCGATCAGTACGAGTTCGCTCCAGCCGCGGATCATGGCTGTGTCGGGCAGTCCCCCGCTCAGCGGCGCATGCATCAATGCGGTTGCAAGCCGTTCCGCAGCGTTTCGTGCGGCGATCGGCTCCATCACGCCGGGGCATCCGATGCGCTCACCGGAGCGCGCAAGGATTTCGGCAAGCGCCAGCATGATGACGAGTGCCCGGCCTTCCTTGGAAGCGTTTCCGAAGGTCGATTTGTACATCATTGAGGCAGACATGTCGGCCCAGAGCCAGATCGTATGGGCTGCCTCCCACTCGCGGTCGCGGATGTAGGTGTGGTCGTCGCGGGCGGATCGGCGCCAATCGATGCGGGATAGGCTTTCGCCCTCGGTGTAGGGGCGGAATTGCCAGAAGTTCTCGCCGATGCCGCGCTTGCGGCGGCCATGCCAGCCGGCGATGACGGTATTGGCAATCCGCTTGGCCTCGACCAGACAATCCGGGACAAGGCTCGCCCGCTGCCTAGCGCGAGCGAGCGCATCATTGCCCGAGGTCGGATTGACGATCTGTCCGATGGGTGCCACGCAGACGCTTCCTTATCCCTTGGCCTGCTTGACCAGTCCGTCAATGACATCGCGAACCGACATGCCTTCCGCACGCGCCGCGAATGTCAGCGCCATGCGGTGCTGCAGCACGGGTTCAGCCAACGCGTGCACGTCGTCGATGGATGGAGCGAGGCGGCCTTCGTAGAGCGCGCGGGCACGGGCGCAGAGCATCATGGCCTGGCCGGCGCGAGGGCCGGGGCCCCAGGCGACGTTCTTGTCGGTGGACGTATTGCCCTGGCCGGGGCGGGCGGAGCGGACAAGCGCCAGGATGGCATCGACGACCTTGTCGCTCACTGGCATCTGGCGCACGAGCGTCTGGATTTCGACCAGCCGCTCGGCGTTCAAGACTGCTTGTGGCTTCGTCTCGCTAAGGCCCGTCGTCTCGAGCAGGATCTGTCGCTCGGCCGCAAGCTCGGGATAGTGGACATCGACCTGCAGCAGGAAGCGGTCCAGCTGTGCCTCGGGAAGAGGGTAGGTGCCTTCCTGCTCCAGCGGGTTCTGGGTGGCGAGGACGTGGAACGGAACCGGCAGATCGTAGCGATGGCCGGCAACCGTGATATGGTATTCCTGCATGGACTGCAGCAGAGCCGACTGCGTGCGCGGCGATGCGCGGTTGATTTCGTCGGCCATCAGAAGCTGGGCGAACACCGGGCCCTTGACGAAACGGAAGGAGCGGCGGCCGCTCTCGTCCTGGTCCATCACTTCCGAGCCCAGAATGTCCGAGGGCATCAGGTCCGGGGTGAACTGAATGCGGTTGGAGGCGAGCCCAAGCACTTCGCCGAGCGTCGTGACGAGCTTGGTCTTGGCGAGGCCAGGTACGCCGACGAGCAGGGCATGTCCACCGGAGAGAACCGCCAGAAGCGTATTCTCCACGACGCTTTCCTGGCCGAAGATCACCTTAGAGACTTCGCCCCGGACGACGGCGATATCTGCTAGTGCCTTCTCGGCCGCGGCGATGATCGCCTTTTCATCAAGGGGGGCTTCGGTCTTCATCATACCCATAAGGCATCTCCAGCGGCTGATATCATTCGTCGCGAATCGGCAGACTTACACGCAAGCCTCATACCAGATAGAGTTATGGAGATGTTGCGGGCTGACAAGTTCGTTCCAAATGACTATCTCGTGACCTTCTGGAGTTAAAGACAAACCGGGACAGAAGAATGGCAGCCGAAGAGATCAAGGCGACAACGGATGCGGCCGGTCTTGCCGCGCTGATTTCGCGCGCCGCCGGCGACGCAGGCGCCAAACCCCGAGGCCTTCCGCCCGTCGACAAATGGAATCCGCCCTTCTGCGGCGATATCGACATGGAAATCCGGGCTGATGGCACATGGTTCTATATGGGAACACCGATCGGCCGAGCGCCTCTCGTCAGACTGTTTTCAACGGTCCTCCGCAAGGATGAGGATGGCAAGACATATCTCGTAACGCCTGTGGAGAGGGTCGGTATCCGTGTCGTAGACGCGCCGTTCTTGGCCGTTGAAATGAATGCCGGCGAAAGGGATGGCGAGCCGTTGCTGACGTTCCGGACCAATGTCGGCGATGTGGTGGAGGCCGGGGCGGCACATCCCCTTCGCTTTGCAATTCACGGCGAATGCAGCGAGTTGAAGCCCTATCTTCATGTTCGCGGGCGGTTGGAAGCGCTGGTCTCCCGGCCCATCATGTACGAACTCGTCGAGCTCGGCGAACGCCTTGAGGTCGATGGCGAGACGATGTTCTGTCTCCGCTCCGGCGGAGTGACCTTTCCTGTCATGCCGGCGGCCGAACTGGATGCACTTTCCCGATGACGAATGTTTTGACCGACCACCGTTCGCTCTATTCAGCGGCCGAATTCCGTCACCGCGCACTTCACCAGAGCGGCGGCCCGGTCGACCGCTCCTGGCGTGATCACGGCGACCATATTCTGAACCCCGATATCGTTACGCAGGTGGAGACCTTCAAACTTCGTGATGCTGCGGTTCTGGTGCCTGTCGTCGACGACGGTGACGATGCGCATGTGATCTTCACGCAGCGCACCGCGACGCTGCGAAAACATTCCGGACAGATCGCGTTTCCCGGCGGCAAGATCGACGCCGTCGACGGCTCGGCCGAGAGGGCGGCAATCCGGGAAACCGAAGAGGAAATCGGTATCGACGGGTCGTTTGTCGAGACCGTGGCGCGGCTTCCGAACTATCTTGCATCGACCGGTTTCCGTATTACGCCGGTGCTTGCCGTCGTCCGGCGCGGCTTCGAATTGAAGCTCAATCCAACCGAGGTGGACGACGTCTTCGAAGTGCCGCTGTCCTTTCTCATGAATCCGGCAAATCACAGCCGTGACAGGCGTGTCCTCGACGGTCTCGAACGACATTTCTACCGGATGCCCTATGAAAGCCGGATGATCTGGGGCATTACCGCGGGCATCGTCCGCACCCTTTATGAAAGGCTTTATGCATGATCAACCTTGGCCACGAAACATGGTTCAAGGATCCGGCGCTGAGGCGCGTATTCACGCTGCTCAACGCCGATGGAGGAGAGGGGCGTGTCGTCGGCGGAGCGGTCCGCAACAGCCTCATGGAGCTCCCGGTCAGCGATATCGATGTTGCCACCACGCTCGCGCCGGAACAGGTCATCGAGCGGGCGGCTGCCTCTGGCATCAAGGCCGTTCCGACCGGCGTGGCGCACGGCACGGTGACCCTCGTCATTGACGGCAAGCCCTTCGAAGTCACGACGCTGAGGGCCGATGTCGAGACCGACGGACGCCGGGCCAAGGTGGCATTCAGTTCGGATTGGCAGACCGATGCGGAACGCCGCGACCTGACGATCAACGCGCTTTATGTCGACTCCAAGGGCGATGTGATCGACCTGGTCGGTGGTCTTGCCGATATCGAGAAGCGCAACATCCGCTTCATCGGTGATGCGGCGACGCGCGTCGCCGAGGATTATCTGCGTATCCTGCGGTTTTTCCGGTTCTTCGCCTATTATGGTTCCGGCCGTCCGGATGCCGATGGGCTCCGGGCGTGCGCATCGGCTCGCGCCAAGCTAAAGACGCTTTCGGCCGAAAGGCTATGGTCGGAACTGCGCAAATTGCTCAGCGCGGAGGATCCTGGACGGGCGCTCTTGTGGATGCGGCAGGTCGGTGTGCTCAGTGAAATCCTTCCGGAGACAGAAAAGTGGGGCATTGACACCGTTCCGGCGTTGATCAGCACGGAGAAGACGCTCGGCTGGAAGCCGGAGCCGCTTCTGCGTCTCGCCGCCATCATTCCACCCGATGCCGATCGGCTGGCGAAGATGGCCGCACGCCTCAAGCTTGCCAATGCCGAACTCGCCTGGTTCAAAGCATGGGCCAAGGCGCCTGTTATCAATGATGAATTGTCTTCGGTTGCCTTTGCACGATTGCTCTACCGGCACGGCGCGGATGGGATACAGACACGCTTGAAACTTGCGTTGGTAACGGCGCGCGGCAAGGCGGAAGGCGACATGCAGGAGATGGCGCGCTCAGCAAGGCTTGGCAAGCTGCTCGAACTGGCTGAAAACTGGAAGAAACCACAGTTCCCGATCAATGGCACCGACGTCATGGGCGCGGGGGTATCCGCCGGAAAGCAGGTCGGCGAAACGCTGTCGGCACTCGAGAATTTCTGGATCGAGGAAAATTTCTCTCCGGACCGGGCGGCGCTGCTCGCCCGGCTGAACGACCTGACAAAATAACTTCAAGCCGCCGTGGCCTCGTTGCGGATGCGCGCCTTGATGTTGTCGATCATGTTTTCGCGGATCACGGTCTCGCCGTGGACGCTGCGCATGTGCTCAACGACACGGCGCACGATTTCAGCGTCGTCGTTCGCCCTGGTGTGCCATTCACATCCGGGGACAAGCGTTCCACATTCGAAGAGTCTCATTTTTTCCTCCTTCTTTCGGATTTCAATGACATTGCGCGGTCCTGCAATGCCTGAATGTTCGAAGCGGCAAGAAGGTTCCGGCCGGCGCGAAGGACCGGCCGGTTGGTCATTTTCTCGTTATTCGGGCATGGCCCAGGATCTGAAGCAATCGACGGCCGCTTTGTTGTCGTGAGCCTTGGCCGGGTGGTCGAGTTCCTCAGGTGTCTTGCCGCCGGCCAGTTGAAGCTTCACTTGTTCGATGAAGCAGGAAAGTGGGAGGTCGGATCCGCTTTCTGCCCGGAGCCTTTGCGCAACGCGGCTCAAGAAATCGGGTGTATCCATGGGCGGGGGACGCTCTTGGGCACCCGCCGATGCCGCAGAGCTACTTTGTATCGTCATGACAATCCTCCTCCGATTGTTACGCGTACATGCCTAGACTAAGTGATCCGGCCTCCGAATTTAACCCCTCCCGGCATCTTTATTTGTCAGGTCAAGGCCAACGGACAAGAGGAGGCAGGGACGAGAGAATGGATTCGACGTTTCCTCCTGTCTTGAGGCCGAAGATCGTGCCTCTGTCATAGAGAAGATTGAACTCAACGTAGCGTCCACGGCGAATCAATTGTTCGTCACGATCCGCCTCTGTCCACTGTTTATTAAAGTTGGCGCGAACTATCCGTGGATAAACCATGGCAAACGCCCGTCCAACATCGCGGGTGAAGGCGAAATCGGCGTCCCAGCCGCCGGCCTCCTCGCTGGAATGCAGCCAGTCATAGAAGATGCCGCCGATGCCGCGGGCCTCGTTCCTGTGCTTGAGGAAGAAATACTCGTCGCACCATTTCTTGTAGGCAGCGTAGTCGGCGACACCGGAATGGCTGCGACAGGCGATTTCCATGGCCTTATGGAACAACTGGCTGTCCTCATCTTCCTGCGTGCGACGGCGATCAAGCACCGGCGTCAAGTCGGCGCCGCCGCCGAACCAGCGGCTCGAGGTGACCACCATCCGCGTGTTCATGTGTACGGCAGGCACGTTGGGATTGACCGGATGGGCGATCAGCGAAATGCCCGAGGCCCAGAAGCGAGGATCCTCCTTGGCGCCGGGCATCTGGGCGCGGATATCAGGCGCGAACTCTCCGTACACGGTGGAGGTGTGCACCCCGACCTTCTCGAAGACGCGGCCGTGCATGATCGACATGCGGCCACCACCACCTGCACCATTTTCGCGCGACCAGTCCTTCGCCACGAAGCGGCCCGGCTCCCTATCGGAGAGCGGGCCCGAGAGTTCGTCTTCCAGCGTTTCGAAGGAGGCGCAGATCGTGTCGCGAAGACTTTCGAACCATGCCCGGGCAGTCGACTTCTTCTCTTCGATATCGTCAGGCAGGCCGATCGGAAGTTCGGGTCTTTCCATTCTATCTCTCTCCGAGCGGGTCGCCAGTCGACTCGCGCTTTCGTCTTTGCTGCTCTGATAGCAGTTAGGGCAGGGTCCTGCCAGCAGAGGGCGATGACTGAGGCTTCCTCAGATTCGACTCGCAAAAAGCAATTTTCGATATTACCTTTTTCCTACAGAGGTAGGCTCATGACGAAAATTCCTGGACCTCCGTCGTTCGACGGTCTCAAACGACGGATTGCCACCCATCGGGCAGAAGGCACGCCCCGGAAGAACGATCGTTTCGTCCGACAAACCTATTGCCTCAATCTCCTCGATGCCCGCGCCAAGGCACGCGAATGGTTCGACGAATATCCTAAGGCAGCCTATTGGACGGAAGTCGAGAGCTGGCGCCAGCTGGAAGGCGACCAGATCGAATTCACGATGCGGCGGCTGCCGTCTGCCGATTGAACGGCTTTACTCGGCGGCGCCTTTCAGCCTGCTTTCGATGAGCAGCCCGCTTTCGTCGAGGATCGGGTGTGCGACCGAAACAATGTGGGCGTTGATCCGCTTCAGGTCGCGCAGCATGTCCAGATGCAATGAGCTTGTCTGCAGGCTGTCGGCGCGGCCATCGCGCAGGCGCTCCAGATGCCGTTCCGAGGACTGCTTCTCCATCCGGCGAACCTCGACTTTCACCTCCATCAGCTGCTTGGCGAGATTGAAGTCGCGGGTGACGAGGATCGTCTGGGCAATGCGCAGGTTGTCGATCGTCAGGTGGAAAAGCTTCTGCAGTTCCTCGTAGCCTTCCTGGGAGAACTTCAGTCCCAGCGAAACCTTCTTGGTCACCTGCGGCATCAGACCCTTCTCTATAATGTCGCCCATATGTTCGAGGTTGATCGCGTAGTCGATGATAACGATGGAACGGCGAGCGTCCTCTTCGCTCAGGCCACCATGCCCAAGCTTGGAAAGATAGATCTTCACCTCCTGCTGCAGGCTGTCGACCCGCTTTTCCAGCGACGGGATTTCCTTGAGTTTCGCCAGGTCATTGCTCTCGAAAGCGCTTGAGGCGCGCAGCAGCATCCGTTCGATCAGATCGCCGACGCCGAGCACCTCTCGTGTGGCGCTTGCGAGGGCGACAACAGGCGTCGAAAGTTCCTGCGGGTCGAGGTATCTCGGTCCGCTGTCCGGCTGCGTGTCGTCCGGCACCAATCTCAGCATCAGCCGCGAAAGGGGGCGCGAGAAGGGCCAGGCGAGGGCTGCAAGGATCAGGTTGAAGCCGAGATGGGCATCGACCGGCAGTTTTGCCGGCGTCAGCGGCAACGTTCCCAGCAACTCGGCGCCGTAGCCGGCGAGCGGCAATGCAATCAGGCAGCCGATTGCCCGCACAATCAAATTGCCGAGCGTAACACGCCTGGCGGCCGCCGGCCCGGCGAGCGAAGCTATCACAGGCGGAATGGCGCCGCCGAGATTGGCGCCGAGCACCAGCACGATGACCAGTCCGGCCGACAGGATGCCCGTTGAGGCGAGCGAGAGAATGAGGACGACGGCGGCTAGGCTCGACGACGAGATGAAGGCGATGCCGGCGGAAAAGGCCAGTGCGACCGGCCAGGCATTGTCCAGCAGGGCGATGAAGGCGCCAAGGGCCGGCGACTGCCGCATCGGTTCGGTGGCGCTGCTCAGCAGATGCAGCGACAAAAGCATCAGGCCGATGCCGATCAACGCCGTGCCGCCGCCCTGGCGTGACGACGAGCCGCTGCGATGGAGGATCATTCCGGCAAGGATCACCAGGGGAGACAGCCACGCGATGCCGGTGGCGACGATCCAGGCGGTCACCGCGGTTCCGACATTGGCGCCGAGCAGGACGATTTGCGCCATGCGCGGCTTCACCAGTTCGCGCTCGACGAAGGAGGCGACCATCAGAGCCGTCGCGGTGGAGCTTTGCAGCGCGATCGTGGCGACGAAGCCGGACAGGAAAGAGCGCAAGCCACCGCGGGTGCCGGTCGCAAGGCCAGTGCGCAATCGGGCACCAAACGCTCGGGAAACGCCGTCCTTCACCTGTGCCAAGCCAAACAGTAGCAGGGCTACCGCGCCGAACAGGTTGATCATGACGATCGTCGATTCCATTCTGCCGTTTCTTTTGTCTCTTACGCGAACAGGCACCTTCCTGTTCGAATCTCTCTTTGCCAAGTAATTGAAAACATGGCTTTCTGGACATTTTTTTAATTGTCCGGCTAAAAACTATACGCCGCTCAGGAAAATTCACAACGCCGTTGGCGACATATTCCGAGGCTGGAAGGGGCATTTGCGTCACCGGGGCCGGAAATCAACCCCAGACGGTCTGCCGCATGGCTTCTCCGATAATCATCGCGGCCGAGACGGCAACATTGATCGAGCGTTGGCCTTCAACCATCGGAACAAGGATCCGGGCGTCGGCCGCCGCGTGCACATGATCTGGAACGCCGGCGCTCTCGCGGCCGAAAAGCAATATGTCGTCGGCACGGAATGCGAAGTCTGTGTAGCGGCAGGACGACTTGGTGGATGCCAGCACCAGGCGTCGGCCGGTGCTCTTTCGCCAATCGTCGAAGCGATCCCAATTGACATGGCGGGTGAGGGCGGCTGCGGCGATGTAATCCATGCCGGCTCGCTTGAGATTGCGATCCGATATGTCAAAGCCTGCGGGCTCGATGATGTCGATGGCAAAACCGAGGCAGGCAGCAAGACGCAGGATGGTACCGGTATTACCCGGAATGTCAGGCTGATAGAGGGCTAGTCTGAGGTCTGCCATCGTGGAATGTCGTCTTTTCCGCTTTTTCGTCGAAAGACACCTATTGCAACTGTGATTTTGACGCAACAGGACGCATTTTGGCCGACAATTGTTCAATTTCCGGCCGGCCGGGTCTGGAAATTCAGCTTAATTCGCGTTAAGGATGCACATCTTTTAATCGCCAGAAGGGAGCGCCAAGATGGAAATATTGCCGCGTATGCGCTCTCGACGCGTGAACTCACGAGTGGCGATCTGGCACGCCTAGTGCCATTTCTTTCCTGAATTCCCATTTCTAATCCATTGCGCGGCTGTCGTGGCCTCGCCCCGTGAACGTCCGGTTCCCATATGAGCTCAAGCGCCGTTTTGCGCGAGCCGGGAGGCCGGAGCGATCAAGTTTCGGAGCATTTTCATGTTTGGCTGGTTCGAACAGCGACTCAATCCCTTCCCCAGCGAGGAGCCGATGGCTCCTCCGAAGGGCCTTTTTGCATTTTGCTGGCACTATACGAAGCCGGCAGCGCCGTGGCTCGCCATCATGGCGGTCCTGACGGCGCTGATTGCCGTCGGTGAGGTGGCGCTCTTCCAGTTCCTCGGTGACATCGTGGACTGGCTGACCAAGGCGGACAAGGCCACATTCCTTCAGACGGAGTGGCCGAGGCTTGCCTGGATGGGAGCGTTGATCCTCGTCGGCCTGCCCCTGGCGGCGGGGCTGGATTCGCTCATCATGCATCAGGTGCTTCTCGGCAATTACCCGATGATCGCACGCTGGCAGATGCACCGGTTCCTGCTGCGTCACAGCATGACCTTCTTCGCCAACGAGTTCGCCGGACGCGTTGCGACGAAAGTGATGCAGACCTCGCTTGCGGTTCGCGAGACGACGATGAAGATCCTCGATGTCTTCGTCTATGTCGTCACGTACTTCCTGTCGATGATCATCGTCATTGCTGCTGCCGACTGGCGGCTGATGATACCGATCCTCGTCTGGCTCGCGATCTACATCGGCATCGTCTCCTATTTCGTGCCGCGGCTTCGCAAGATCGCGGCGCAACAGGCGGATGCACGCTCGATGATGACCGGGCGGGTAGTCGACAGCTACACGAATATCGCGACGGTCAAGCTGTTTTCGCATGCCGGCCGCGAGGAGACCTATGCACGTAGCGGTATGGAGGAATTCCTCGGAACCGTTCACGCGCAGATGCGCCGCGTCACGTTGTTTCACGTCGCTGTCTACATGAACAACTGCATCGCGCTCTTCGTGGTGTCGGGCCTGTCCATCTGGTTCTGGCTGAACGGACAGATCTCCGTCGGCGCCATCGCCATCGCGATCGGTCTTGCCATGCGTGTCAACGGCATGTCGCAATGGATCATGTGGGAGGTCTCGGCGCTCTTCGAGAACATCGGCACGGTCTATGACGGCATGGAGATGATGACCAAGAAGCACGACATCGTCGACAAGCCGGGCGCGCCGCAGCTGTCTGCGAAGAAGGGTGCAATCCACTACGAGCGCATCCGCTTTCATTATGGCAAGGGCAAAGGCGTCATCGACAATCTCTCGCTTGACATCAAGGCGGGCGAGAAAGTCGGTCTGGTCGGCCGCTCCGGCGCCGGCAAGACTACGTTGATGAACCTGCTGCTGCGTTTCTACGATCTGGAGGCTGGCCGCATCACCATCGATGGCCAGGACATCTCGGCCGTGTCGCAGGAGAGCCTGCGTGAACTGATCGGCGTCGTGACGCAGGATACGTCCCTGCTGCACCGTTCGATCCGCGACAACATCGCCTATGGCCGCCCCGAGGCGACCGATGCTCAGGTGATCGAAGCGGCCAGGCGGGCCAATGCCTGGGAGTTCATCGAAGGGCTTGTCGACATGCAGGGCCGCAAGGGGCTCGACGCGCAGGTCGGCGAGCGTGGCGTGAAGCTCTCCGGCGGCCAGCGCCAGCGCGTCGCGATCGCCCGCGTCTTCTTGAAGGATGCGCCGATCCTGGTGCTCGACGAGGCGACATCGGCGCTCGACTCCGAGGTCGAAGCAGCGATCCAGGAGAACCTGTTTGCGCTGATGGAAGGCAAGACGGTGATTGCCATCGCGCACCGCCTGTCGACCCTGACCGAGATGGACCGCTTGATCGTGCTCGATAAAGGCAGGATTGTCGAAGCCGGTGCCCATGCCGAGCTTGTCGACCAAGGCGGCATCTATGCCGACCTCTGGAACCGGCAATCGGGCGGCTTCCTGGCCGACCATTCCGAAGAAGCGGAAGAGGCGGCCGAATAAGCCAGAAGCCCTCCCTGTGGATGCGGAGAGGGCTTCTCATTTACGTTCTTGGATCTCGGCTCAGAGGCTGTCTGCCCAGTCTTTCACGCGGTTCCCTTCGACAAGCATGCTGTTGGTCGAAACAAGCGTACGCAAGGCGAACAGGCGCCGCTCTTCCTCACGATCGATCCACGCAGAGATCGCCTCTGCGACAGCCTGGTCGTAGGAAATATCCAACTGTTCAACGATTGCATCAAGTCGTTCCGCAAGGGGCAGCGGAATACTCGACATGACTGCCTTTCTTGCTTGCATCGCGGCCATCTCCCGTAAGCATCCATTGTACCCCGAGATTGTGACGAGGTCAGTCTCATTCAACGGCGATGCCGTTGTTGTTACCGATTGTTACGAAAATATAAGGTTGCGCCCTGGGGCCGTTGCTTTCCCGCTCCGGCTATTAAGCCTATATCGCAAATATGCTGATAAAACGACTCTTTCGTGCTTTCGAAAACTGGATTGATCCCTTTGCGCCGCGGGAAAACATTCAACCACCGCGCTCAACGCTTGGATTCATCTGGTTCTATATTGGTCAAGCGAAGGCGCCGTTCGTGGCGATGCTGGCGCTCGGGGGCATGTCGGCGGCGATCGAGGCGGCCTTGTTCTGGTTCGTTGGGCGGCTCGTGGATATTCTCGCGACGATCACGCCGGCGGCAGGCTGGAGCGGTCTCCTCGCCGCGCACGGCGCCGAGTTGTTCAGCATGCTCGTTCTCATCGGCATTGTCCGCTTTGTCGTCGCGCTGTTGATCGCACTCGTCGATCAGCAGGTGATCACACCCGGTTTTTACAACCTGGCGCGCTGGCAATCCTACCTGCATGTTTCGCGGCAATCGCTCTCCTTCTTCCAAAGCGATTTTTCGGGTCGCGTCGTCACCAAGGTCTGGTCGGCCGGCCAGGCCACCGGCGACTTGGTGACGACACTGATGGAGAGTGTCTGGTTCGTCGGCATCTATGCGGCGACGACGCTGGTGCTCGTCGCAGGGCTCGATTTCTCGCTTGCCGTCGTCGTGCTCTGCTGGCTGTGCGCCTTTGGCGTTCTGGCGCGTTATTTCGTGCCACGCATCCGGTTTCATTCCCGCGAAACAGCCGAAGCCGCCTCGATGATCAACGGGCGCATGGTGGACGCCTACAGCAATATCCAGACCCTGAAGCTATTTGCGCGCGATGAGGAAAGCGACCGCTATATGCGGCAAGGCTTCGACTTTTATCAGGAGACGGTGCTGCGGTTCACGCGCTTCATCACCGGCGTGCGCGCCTCGATGGCGCTGCTCTCGGGCATCATGATCGTCAGCATGGCGGCTCTTAGCGTTCACCTGTGGTTGGCCGGCCTCGTCAGTTCCGGCGCGGTGGCCTTCTCGCTGGCGCTCGTGCTGCGCCTGAACTTTCTTCTGGGCCGGTTGATGACCCAGTTCAACGGCATCATGCGCAACCTTGGCACGATCCAGAATGCCGCGGAGTTGATCTCGCAGCCGCTTGGACTGGTCGATCGCCCCGGTGCCGGTGATCTTGTCATCCGACGGCCTGGCATCCGCTTCGAGAACGTCTCTTTTCACTACGGGCGACCAAATGGCGTCATCGACAATTTTTCGCTCACGATCGAGCCAGGCGAGAAGGTCGGCATCGTCGGGCGCTCCGGTGCGGGCAAGTCGACGCTGGTGAACCTGCTGCTACGGCTCTACGACCTCGAAGGGGGGCAGATATTGATCGACGGCCAGAATATTGCGGCGGTCAGGCAGGAGTCACTGCGCACGCAGATCGGGGTCGTCAGCCAGGATACGTCGCTGCTGCATCGCTCGGTCCGGGACAATATCCTGTTCGGCCGCCCGGATGCGGGGGAGGCGCGGCTGGTTGAGGCGGCACGGCGCGCAGAAGCGCTTGGCTTCATCGAACGCCTGCAGGACCAAAATGGCCGCAAGGGTTTCGATGCACATGTCGGGGAACGTGGCGTGAAACTCTCCGGCGGTCAGCGCCAGCGCATTGCGATCGCACGCATCATGCTGAAGGATGCGCCGATCCTGGTTCTCGACGAAGCCACCTCGGCGCTCGATTCCGAGGTGGAAGAGGCAATCCAATCCAATCTGATCGGCCTGATGGAAGGCAAGACCGTGCTCGCCATCGCGCATCGGCTCTCGACCATTGCTGCCCTCGATAGATTGATCGTCGTCGACGAGGGGGGGATCATAGAAGAGGGGACGCACGAGACCCTGCTGAAGCGTGGCGGTCTCTATGCCGAACTCTGGGCGCGCCAGTCAGGCGGGTTCCTCGCCACCGATTTCGACGTGTCGCAGTCTGCGTCAAGAGTCGAGGGCAAACTCGGCCATGAGGCCAAAGTGGTTTGATCCCATATTGTCCTCGATCCGTTCGACCGATTTCAGCCGCAGTGGCACACGGGCGAGCACGTGATCGATACTGATACCGAAGTCGCGCGCCTTGATCGGCCAGGTCGCCGGCTCCGGAAAGACCGTATGAAAGCCGGTCGTGCGCATGAAGCGCTGGATACGCGGGTCGAGGATCGCGGAATTGAAGTCTCCCGTGAGGACAAGCGGCGCATCGATAGCGTCCGTCGCAGACCCGAGATCAACGAGTTCGTCCGCCTGGAAGTCATCGAAGTAAGGCTTGGCGAGATGGGCTACGAGAAAGCTGATCTTCGTTCCGTCGAAGTCGATGGCTGAATAGGTCAGCCGATTTTGCCACAGCTTGCCAAGGCTGCTGACTTTCTTTTCGATGAACGGCCGCTTCGAGAGGACGAGCGTGTCGCACTGCTTGATCTCTTCGCCGCAGCCTATGTGTATGTGCTGGACAGGCGTGCGATGTAAGGGCGAAGCGGAGCAGCCTCCAGGATGTTCACGACATCGGCATTCGAGGCGATGACGAAATCCGCAATTCGCCCAGCATTGGAGACGTTCTCGTGTTCGATGTTGAAGGACATCACCCTGAAAAGCGGTGGCGTATTGGCACGCGCTGGAGTGGCGGCGAATTCCCTCAGCATGATAAAGCCATGCCCCACGAGCATCACTGCGATGGTCAAAAGCAGATAGGCATACCAGTGCCGCTTGAGGAGCAGAAGCACCAGGCACCCTGCGATCGCGGCCAGGGCGAAATGAATCTGAAAGCTGTAGACGAAGGCGAGAAGCCAGACGTGTGTGATATAGCGCAAAGACATCAGCGCCAGTAACAGCGAGAGGAGGACACTCCCTATGCAGTATAAAGTGTCTTTCATCGGCGGGCGCGGGGATAGGGAGAGGTTTGCGGCGCTCGCCTAGCACGAGGTTCGAATTGGTGCAATGCACAACTGTGGCAAGCATGTGATTGTCTTCGAAAATCATCTGAAAATTCCCGCGACATTGTGCCCACATGGCCTTGCCAAGGCTGGACATAATTTGCGATCAAGCTTAGAACGCGCCGGATTGGTGGGGAATCTTTGGTCGAATTGTGTCGCGACAGATTCGCCGCCGCGAGGGGAAGGCGGAGTTCCGCAAAGATTGCGTAGAGGATGGTTTAAGCCGTGAGCGAACACGAAACGACAAGCGAGATCACGGGCGAGCCTACTCGCCGTGATTTCCTTTATCTCACCACTGGTATGGCGGGCGCTGTCGGCGCCGTTTCGGTCGCTTGGCCGTTTATCGATCAGATGCGTCCGGATGCCTCGACGTTGGCTCTGGCATCCATCGAAGTCGACGTTTCCAGCCTCGAGCCTGGAATGTCGCTGACCGCCAAGTGGCGCGGCAAGCCGATCTTCATCCGCAATCGTACGCCCGAGGAAGTGAAGGCTGCCGATGAAGTTCCGCTCTCTGATCTGAAGGATCCGATTGCGCGCAACGCCAACCTGCCTTCGGACGCACAGGCGACCGGCGTTGACCGGTCGGCCGGCAAGGACAAGGAAAACTGGATCGTCATGATCGGCTCGTGCACGCATCTCGGCTGCATTCCGCTCGGCCAGGCCGGCGAATATAATGGTTGGTTCTGTCCCTGCCATGGCTCGGTCTACGATACGGCCGGCCGCATCCGCAAAGGTCCGGCGCCCACGAACCTGGCGATTCCGGCCTATTCGTTTGTTTCCGATAAAGTAATCAAGATCGGTTGAGGGGGACTGATTTATGAGTGGCCATTCCAGCTACGAGCCATCAACCGGCCTCGAGAAGTGGATCGATTCGCGCCTGCCTTTGCCGCGGATGGTCTACGATAGTTTCGTCGCATACCCGGTTCCGCGGAACCTGAACTATGCCTACACCTTCGGCGCCATGCTTGCGGTCATGCTCGTCGTGCAGATCCTCACCGGCGTCGTGCTCGCCATGCACTATGCCGCGGAAACGACGGTTGCCTTCAACTCCGTCGAAAAGATCATGCGTGACGTCAACCACGGCTGGCTGCTGCGCTACATGCACGCAAACGGCGCGTCCTTCTTCTTCGTTGCGGTCTATCTGCACATTGCCCGCGGTCTTTACTACGGCTCCTACAAGGCGCCGCGCGAGATCCTCTGGATCCTCGGCGTCCTCATCTACCTCCTGATGATGGCGACCGGCTTCATGGGCTACGTTCTGCCCTGGGGTCAGATGTCCTTCTGGGGCGCGACCGTTATCACCGGCTTCTTCTCGGCATTCCCACTGGTCGGCGAGTGGATCCAGCAGTTCCTTCTCGGTGGTTTCGCCGTCGAGAACCCGACGCTGAACCGCTTCTTCTCGCTGCACTACCTGCTGCCCTTCGTCATTGCGGGCGTTGTCGTCCTGCATATCTGGGCGCTGCATGTGGTGGGCCAGACGAACCCGACCGGCGTCGAGGTCAAGACCAAGACGGACACCGTTCGCTTCACGCCATATGCAACCCTCAAGGATGCGCTTGGCGTTTCGATTTTCCTGCTGGTCTACGCCTACTTCGTCTTCTACATGCCGAATTTCCTTGGCCACCCGGACAATTACATCCCGGCTGATCCGTTGAAGACGCCCGCCCACATCGTTCCGGAATGGTACTTCTTGCCTTTCTACGCGATGCTGCGCTCGATCACCTTCAACATCGGACCGATCGACTCGAAGCTCGCAGGCGTTCTGGTCATGTTCGGCGCGATCATCGTGCTGTTCTTCGTGCCCTGGCTCGATACCTCGAAGGTTCGCTCCGCTGCCTACCGCCCATGGTACAAGGTGTTCTTCTGGCTGTTCGTTGCCAATTCCATTGTTCTTGGTTGGCTCGGCTCGCGTCCTGCCGAGGGTACCTATGTGATCATGTCGCAGCTCGGCACTCTCTTCTACTTCGCCTTCTTCCTGGTGATCATGCCGGTTCTCGGCCTCGTCGAGACGCCGCGCCGCTTGCCAAATTCGATTACGGAAGCGGTTCTGGAAAAGCGCAACAAGGCGGCGGCTGCTGAGCCGGTCAGAGCCTGAGCGTGCGACGGGAAGGGAAGAGAAACATGAAAAAGCTTGTTACAAGCATCCTGTCGCTTGCTGTCGTCGCGGGTCTGAGCGGTGCGGTATTCGCCCAGGAAGCCACCTCGGGCGGAGCCGAGCCGGCCAAGCACGCCGAAAGCGAAACGCCGCACTTTCCGCTGCTTCATCCGAAGCACGAACACTGGAGCTTTGCCGGGCCGACCGGTCACTATGACAAGGGTCAGCTGCAGCGCGGTCTGAAGGTCTACGCGGAAGTCTGCGCGGCCTGTCATTCGATGAGCCTTGTACCGTTCCGCACGCTTGGGGCTCTTGGCTACTCCGAGGCTCAGGTGAAGGCTTTTGCCGCCAACTACGAGGTTCAGGACGGTCCGAACGCCAGCGGTGACATGTTCACCCGCAAGGCTATTCCATCGGACTACTTCCCGTCGCCGTTCCCGAACCACGAGGCGGCGGCAGCGGCTAACAATGGCGCGGCTCCTCCGGATTTCTCGCTGATCGCCAAGGCGCGCGGCATTGAACGTGGTTTCCCGCAGTTCCTGATCGACATGATCCCGTTCGTCGGTGGTTATCAGGAAGGCGGTCCTGACTACATCTATTCGCTGCTGACCGGCTACGACGAGCAGCCACCGGCAGGCGTCCAGGTTGCCCAAGGCACCCATTATAACCCGTACTTCGCCGGCGCTGCCGCACTTGCAATGCCGAAGCCGCTTTCCGACGGCCAGGTGACCTATGACGACGGCGCGCCGGCGACGGTCGATCAGTATGCCAAGGACGTCTCGGCTTTCCTGATGTGGGCTGCCGAGCCGCATCTCGAAGACCGCAAGCGCACCGGCTTCATGGTCATGATCTTCCTGCTGATCTTCTCGGGACTGATCTACCTGACGAAGCGTTCGGTCTACGCGAACAAGGAACACTGAGAGCTTCGCTCCAGACTCCAGGGAAAGGCGGTCTTCGGGCCGCCTTTTTTGTTGGTTCCGACAGTGGCAATTGATAGGGTGCAGCCGAACTGAAGCCTTGCAGAATATGGATACTCCATGAGTGAAACGATTTCGGAGCTTGCAGCGAGCATCCGCTCCATCCCGGACTACCCAAAGCCCGGCATTATCTTCCGTGACATCACGACGCTTCTCGGCAACCCTCGCGCGTTCCGCCGTGCCGTCGACGAACTGGTGCAGCCCTATGCCGGCCTGAAGATCGACAAGATTGCCGGAACCGAAGCGCGGGGCTTCATTCTGGGCGGTGCGGTCGCGCATCAGCTTTCGGCCGGGTTCGTACCGATCCGCAAGAAGGGCAAGCTGCCTCGCGATACCGTGCGTGTCGCCTATAGCCTGGAGTATGGTGTCGACGAGATGGAGATGCATCGCGATGCCGTCCAGCCCGGCGAGAAGGTTATTCTCGTCGACGATCTGATCGCAACCGGCGGGACGGCAGTGGCCGCCACGCAACTCCTGCGGCAGATGGGGGCGGAGGTGGTTTCCGCCTGCTTCGTCATCGACCTGCCGGACCTCGGCGGTCGCAAGAAGCTGGAAGAGCTTGGCGTCGACGTCCGTACCCTGGTGGAGTTCGCGGGCCACTAGGCCCGAGACTACTCGAATTCGATGACGGTGCTTTCGAACCGGATGACCGGCGTGCCGTCAGCGATCGTTCCCTCGCACAGGATCGTGTTCAGCCGACGTCCCGGACGCGACGCCAGGGGGCGACTTGAAAGAAGCGTGACGAAGTAGGTCACTTCCTCGCCGGCGAAGACCGGCCGCAGCCATTGAAGCTCTTGGAATCCCGGGGAGGGGCCGAGTTTCGGCGGCCTGATGCCTTCGCTCGCCAGTCGCGCGCACTCTGCGCTCCAATAAGCGACGAAGGTCTTCATCCATGCCGCGCAAGTGTGCCATCCCGAAGCGCAGAGACCGCCAAAGAGCGTAGCCTTTGCAGCTTCCGCGTCCAAGTGGAACAGTTGAGGGTCGAAGCGCTCGGCAAAGTGAACGATCCGTTCGGCCGTGAATACGTAGCTGCCGATTTTGGTCTTCTCGCCGCTGGCGTAGTGTTCCGTCATGATCATGCGGTCTTCTCCAGCGCTTCGCGCAGGACGAACATGATCGAATTCTCGGCCAAGCAGACGAGTTCGCCTTTCTGATTCTCAACCTCGTGGCGGAACTTCACCATGCCGATGCCGGGCCTTGAGCGCAGCGCACGGGTCTCCATGACCGTCGAATGACCGGAAAGCGTGTCTCCGGCAAGGACCGGCTTTCGCCATTCCATGAAATCGACGCCGGGCGCACCTTGCGAAAACGAGCTGACGAGGAAGCTTTCCGCCATCATGCGCATGAACAGCGCCGATGTATGCCAGCCGGATGCCGCCAGGCCACCGAGGATGCTTGCGCGACCGGCCGCCTCATTAAGATGCATCGGCTGCGGGTCAAACTCGCGGGCGAACTCGATGATCTCCGCTGCCGTTACCGGCCTCGGGCCGAGCGCAAAACGTCGCCCCGGCTGGAAATCTTCAAAGGCAAGTTTCTGATCGGACAAATTCTTCTTCCCCTCGTAGGAGTTTCAGAACGACTACAATAGCATTCGACGCGACTCAACGATTCCCGCGAGATTTTGAATATGCCAGAATTGAAGTTGATCCTCGATGAGGCCACCCGAAAGGGTATCATTCCTCTCCATGCTGCTGAGCGGCTTTTGCCGTTTCTGATCGAACGCGGCGTGAAGGCGGATGGCCAGCCGGTGGAGCGTCGCGCCGAGGCAACTCCTTTTTCGGACACAGAGACGCCGAGCTTCGTGCGCGGCTTTCATGATGTGCTGATAACGATCGGCATCATCGTGGCGCTGGCAGGGCTGTGGGGCATCGCTTCGGTCTTCGCGGTGTTGCCGGCAATCGTCGTTCTTGCGGAGATCCTTGTTCGACGCCAGAGGCTGGCATTGCCTGCCGTCGTCCTGACGCTCACGCTTGCGCTCTGGACTGCAATCGTGGCTGCGCGCTGGCTGGAAGGCTCTGCCGTCATGGCGATAGGCGGCGACGTGGCACTAAAGTACACGCTCGCCTTTCCGGTTGTGCTCGGGCTCTTCTATCTGCTCTATCGCATACCGCTTGCCCTTGCCCTGACGATCATGGGGGCGGCGGTGGTTGTTCTGCAGCTGGTTTTGCGCGCGCTCGGCTGGCTGACCGGCGATCCCCTCTTCGAAGTCAATCATCCCGTCTTGTTGTCGATCACCGCGATCGCATGCGCGGTCGGCCTTTTCGCACTCGCCATGAAATTCGATCTGCGCGACCCGCTTCGTCGTACAGTCAATTCCGATATTGCCTTCTGGCTTCATCTGGGCGCAGCACCGGCTTTGCTCTACAGCATCATATCGCTTGCCGGTCTGAGCGGCGGCACGCTCGCTGCGCTGCAGACCGTATCGTTTCGTACGCCGGTGGTGGTTGCGACCGTCGTCGCGCTCATGCTGATCGGCCTGATCATCGACCGGCGCGCATTCGTGACGTCAGGATTGCTGTCGCTGGGCTTTGCGCTCTACGGCATCTTCCGCCAGGGGGACGCGCGTGTCGATACCTACATCTACATCACGCTTCTGACCGTCGGCGCGATCGTGCTCGTCATCGGCACCGGATGGATGCCACTTCGGCGCCTCGTCATGCGACAGCTGCCGGTTGCCATGCAGGAGAAACTGCCGCCGGCATAGGCGGCAGTCGCTCCGGTTCCGTCTCAGGTGTTGAAGCGGAAGTGAATGACGTCGCCGTCCTGGACGACATATTCCTTGCCTTCGTCGCGACCCTTGCCTGCTTCCTTGGCGCCGACTTCACCCTTGAAGTTGATGTAGTCGTCATAGGCGATGGTGAAGGCGCGGATGAAGCCGCGTTCGAAGTCGGTGTGGATCACGCCGGCGGCGGCAGGCGCCTTGGTGCCGCGCACGATCGTCCAGGCACGGGTTTCCTTGGGGCCGACGGTGAAATAGGTGATCAGGTCGAGCAGGTGGTAACCGGCGCGGATCAGCCGGTCGAGACCGGCTTCCTCGAGGCCGAGCGCCGCGAGGAACTCCGCCGCTTCCTCTTCGGGAAGTTGGGCCACTTCGGATTCGATCGCGGCCGAGATGATGACGCATTCGGCGCCTTGCTTCTCAGCCATGGCGGCCACTGCCTTGGTGTGCTCGTTGCCGGTCGAAGCGTCGGCTTCCGCGACGTTGCAAACGTAGAGCACCGGATGCGAGGTCAGGAGGTTGAGGCCCTTGAGGATCTCGATCTCCTCAAGCGCCAGCGTCTTGAGAAGCAGGCGTGCAGGCTTGCCCTCGTTCAGCAGCTTGATCACGGCTTCCATGACGGGGAGCTGCGTCAGCGAATCCTTGTCCTTGCTGGCGGCGCGCTTTCGGGTCTGCTCGACGCGGCGCTCAAGGCTCTCGAGGTCGGCGAGCATCAGCTCGGTCTCGATCGTGTCGGCATCGCCGACCGGGTTGATGCGGCCCTCGACGTGGGTGATATCGTCGTCCTCGAAGCAGCGCAGCACATGCACGACGGCATCGACTTCGCGGATGTTGGCGAGGAACTTGTTGCCGAGGCCTTCACCCTTCGACGCGCCGCGCACCAGGCCGGCAATATCGACGAAGGAGATGCGGGTCGGGATGATTTCCTTGGAGCCGGCGATCGTTGCGAGCTTCTGCATGCGCGGATCGGGGACGGCGACTTCGCCGGTGTTCGGTTCGATCGTGCAGAAGGGATAGTTCGCCGCCTGCGCCTGCGCCGTCTTGGTGAGCGCGTTGAAGAGTGTCGATTTGCCGACGTTCGGCAGACCGACGATACCGCATTTAAAGCCCATGGCCTGAAACCTGCTGTTCTTGAATTCGTCGGTGCTGGCTATGGGGTAAAACGCGCCTTGCGGTCAAGCTTTTCGCGCAAGTCTCTTGCATTCTGAGGGTTGAACGCCTGCCTTTGCGGCGCAATATAGATATTGCGAACTGTTCTCGCCTTTCCATGTCATCAACGGGTGGGTTTCCGATGAGTGACAACGATATTGCCCTTAAACCGAAGACAAAGTCGAAACCGAAGCTGGATCGGCCGAAGCTCTATAAGGTCATCCTTTTCAATGACGACTACACGCCGCGCGAATTCGTGGTGATGATCTTGAAGGCTGTCTTCCGTATGAGCGAGGAGACTGGCTACCGCGTCATGATGACCGCGCACAAGCTCGGATCGAGCGTCGTTGTGGTCTGCGCGAAGGACATCGCCGAGACCAAGGTCAAGGAGGCGATGGACTACGCCAAGGACGCCGGCTTTCCTCTGATGTTGACGGCGGAGCCGGAGGAATAGTCGTCAGCGCCGGATCTGGTAGCCGGTCTTGTCCTGCGTGAAGCCGCAATTCTCGTAGAAACGTAGCGTTGCCGGATCCTTCGAGCCGGTCAGGAGCATCACCTTTGTAGCAGCCGGCCTTCCAGGCGGCTTCGATGGCGCACTGGATCAACCTTCGTCCGTAGCCGCGCTGCCTGTGATCGGCAGCCGTGACGACGTTTTCGATCAGCGCATAAGACGCGCCATTCCGGGTCAGATCGGGGACGATGCCAGCGTCACCGACGCCGCGGCAGCCTGACCGCAACGCCGACGAAAATCGTCATGCCGGGCTGTGCGAGGATCGCTTGAAACCGTTCTTCTGCATGCGCGCGGTCCATGACTGGATCAGTTGGGTTGAGCTCATGGTAGAGGGCAAGCAGGCGCGGCAGATCACCAATCTCGGCAGCGCGGATGACGAGGTCGCCGGCAGACATGCTCAATCGTCCTTGTTGCCGAACATCTTCTTCAGCATTTCGGCCATCGGCCCAGTTGCAGGCAGCTTTGGCTGATTGTGATTGCGGGCCTGGTGAATATGGGACTTGGCCGCGGGCTTCTTCTCCTGCTTCGGCTTTTCCTCCTCGGCCTTTGCGCCAAGCGCCAGCGCCAGCTTGTTCATCAGCTGAGAGTCTTCCTTGCGGACCAGCATGTCAGCGTTATCGGCAAGGGCATCAAGAAGTGGCTCAAGCCACGCCTGATCGGCCTTGGCGAAGTCGCCGAGGACGTGATGCTGCACGAGTTCCTTGATGCCGGGGTGTCCGATGCCAAGCCGCAGCCGGCGATAGTCCTTGCCGCAATGCGCGTCCAGCGACTTGATACCGTTATGGCCTCCATGACCACCGCCCGTCTTGAGGCGCGCCTTGCCGGACGGCAGGTCGAGTTCGTCATAGATCGCAACGAGGTCGGCAGGCTGCAGTTTGTAAAAGCGCATGGCCTCGCCGACGGCTTCACCTGAGAGGTTCATGTAGGTCTGCGGCTTGATGAGCAGCACCTTCTCGCCTGATATCTCGCCCTCGGCGATCTCGGCCTTGAACTTCTTCGACCAAGGCGAAAAATTATGGCGGCGATAGATCGCGTCTACGGCCATGAAGCCGATATTGTGGCGGTTTGCGACGTACTTGCCGCCGGGATTGCCGAGGCCCGCGATGATCAGCATGGCTCGTTCGTTCCTTGCAATGTGCTTTATGCGTTCACCACCGCGAAACGGCGTCAAAGTCAAGGCGGAGAGGCCATAACCGCAGAAAAATCAGTCTGCGGAGTTGAGGCCATACCTGGTGAAGATGGTTTTCTGCGTGCCATCGGCAATCAGCTTGTCCAGCGCAGCTTGCATCTTGGCCAGCAGGTCGCTTGGGAAGTTCTTTTCGCAGGCTATCCCCATCGGCTGGGTGGAGAGCACCGTGACCTTCTCCAAAGGCTGCTCCGTCTTGAGTTTGGTGAAGTAGATCTCGGAGATAGGCATCATGTCGATGCGGCCGTTGAGCAGCTTGCGCAGTGTGGCGTTGAAGTCGGTGGCGACGTCGAGCTTGGTGAAACCGTTCTCCTTCAGCGTCACCTCTGTATAATCTTCGCGCTGTGTTCCAACGGTATATTGCCTCGCTTCCTCAAGATTCTTCGCTGTCACGCCTGACCCGGACCTGGTGATGAGAATGTTGCGATCGACAAGCAAGGGCTCGACCCACTTGAACATAGGGTCGCGCGTTTCGCTGTGAGCGGTCGTAAAGACGCAGCTCATAGGCGTGGTCTGGGCGAGATTATAGGCCCTGGCCCAAGGCATCATCGCGATCTGGTAGTCGATACCGGCGTCTTTCATCACCTTTTCGACCTGCTCGACCGAGGCGCCCTTGATTGCCTTTCCATCACGATAGCTGAAGGGAGGGTATTCCTCGGTGGCGAGTATAACGCCGGCTGCAATGGCTTGGGTGGAGGCGGAGATGCTCAAAAGAGTGACAAGCAGCAGCCTTTTCATCGTGTTGCCTTTCTGTGTTCAAGAGGCCCGCGCAGTAAGTTGCTCAGGTGCAGACAGACGCTCGATCAGAGCTGCGGCTTGCTGCGGGCGATGGAACAGGTATCCCTGGCCGAAGTCGAGGCCCATTTCGTGCAAGGTCTGGCATTCGTCCTCGGTCTCGATGCCCTCGGCAATGACGATGCAGCCCATCTTGTGGGAGAGCGTGGTGATGCTTTCCACCAGCGTGCGGCTTTTCTCGCGGACGTCGTCGCTGGCGTCGTTGATCGACTGCGTGAATGACTGGTCGATCTTGATGATGTCGACCGGGAAGCGGTTGAGATAGCTCAGCGACGAGTAGCCCGTGCCGAAGTCGTCGAGGGCGATCCGGCAGCCGAAGCGGCGCATCTCGGCGACAACAGTGCGGATTTGCGGATTGTTGTGCATCAGCACCGCCTCTGTGATTTCCACGACGATGCGCTGAGGGCGGATGCCGTGGCGGCCGAGCAATGCGGCAAGCCGCGCGGGCAGAGCGGCTTCGAATTGCAGTGGCGAGAAGTTGATGGCGAGATAGCTGTCCTGCAAGCCGGGGAGGCGGGAGATGGCCGCAAGATGGGCGATCGCCTTTTCCATGATGACGTTGCCGACGCGCACGATCTTCGCGGTTTCCTCCGCGACATTGATGATTTTTGCCGGTGCCATCAGACCCTTTTGCGGATGGTTGAGGCGCATGAGGGCCTCAAAGCCGGCAACGCCGCGGCCGTTCAGGTTGACGATCGGCTGCAGGTAGGCGTCGAACCAATCATCGGCGAGACCGGCTTCGATGCAGCTTTCGATTTCGGCGCGTGCCCTTGTGTGGTCCACCATGCTGGCGTCGAAGAGTTGCGCGCCGTTCTTGCCATCACGCTTCTTGGCATACATGGCCATGTCGGATTTCTGCAGCAGTTCGGCGGCGTTCGCGGCATGGCGTGGGTAAATGGCAATGCCAACGCTGGCACTCAGATGCAGGTCCGGGCCGAACGGCTCGATGAAGATGGAGGCGATCTGCTCAGCCATCGCGCTCGCCCTCCGGGCCGCATCCTTTGCCGGCAGAAGGATCGCGAATTCGTCACCACCGAGGCGGGCCGCCTGATCCGATGGCGCCAGATGCGTCTTCAACCGGTCAACAAACTCGCGGAGCGCCTTGTCGCCCTCGGCGTGGCCGAGATTGTCGTTGATCCACTTGAAGCGATCGAGATCGACGAACAGGCAGGCCAGTTCCTGGCCGACCGCATCCGCTTCACGGATCTTGGTGTCGAGCACCGACTCGAATCCCTGACGGTTCAGCAGGCCGGTCAGATGATCCCGGATCGCTTGCTGGTGATTGCGCGCCTCGGATGCCTTCAGCTCTGTGACATCGGTCATGACCGATAGCGAAAGTCGGTCATACCCCGTCGTGGCTGCCGTCGATTCCAGGATGAGAACATCCATGAGGCGGCGGTCGGCGCATATGAACTTTACCGTCACGTCGACTGCGGCGCCGCCGTCGAGGTCGTTCTGGCGCTTCAGGAAGGCTTCGCGCGTATCTGATGTCACGAGGTCTGCGAACCTGCAGCCGATCACGCGCGGCCGGTCGTAGCCGGTCGCGACGAGCCAGTAGTCGCTAACAGCCGTTATGCGATCATCCTCATCGAGCGAGAACAGCATGGCCGGCGTCAGGTCGTAGATGTCCACAGCGCGGCGATGCGCGAGCTTCAGTTCGCGTTCCTCGCTTTCGAGCTTCGATTGCATTTCGTTGAAGCCGCGCGCCAGGCGGCCCATCTCGTCGTTTGACTGCCAGTTGACGTGATGGCGCGAGCCGAGCTGGCGGGTGGCCTCGACGGCTGCCGTAAGGCGCATCAGCGGCCGGATAATGAAGATGCGATTGCCGATCAGTGCCGCGCTGAAGACCGCAAGCACCGCGAAGATGAAGATCGACATGAAGACGATCTCTTCGTGCTTGAGGCCGGAGAACAGGCCAAGCGCCGGATAAAAGACGGAGATGCTGCCCAGATTCTTCGGGCCGTCGATGGTGTTGTATATGATCGCGCGCGATACCTGGACGAGATTGCCATTGAACGATTTCGGTATTGTCGACTGCGTCACGTCGAGCTGACCGGATTGATCCCGGACCTGAACCTTGACGATGGCGCCCTGCGAAACGATGGTCGCGCTGATCTGGGTTACGCTGTCATCATCGAGGTCCCAGAGCGGCTTTGCGAGCGCCTGAGAATTGGCGACAAGAAGAACCGAGATGTGGTCGCGTATTTCCTTGTCTGCGCGCTCGGAAGAAAGAAAAAGGAAAAGGACGAACAGTGGAGCAACGAACAGGAGCAAAGCTCCGCAAATGATTGCTAAAAAACGATTTTCAACGGAATTGTTCATTGTTCCGTTTGCCCCCAGCCGCACTTTGCGTTCACGGTTTTCTACGCCCGTCGGTCTTTAAAAACCTACCGGCATGCTTCCATGAAATGTATTAAATGTTGCTGAAACAGGCTCCTCGCGTGCAAATGAAAAGGCCCGCTTTCGCGAGAAAGCGGGCCCTATGCTTTACAAATTATGGAAGCGATCAGGCTTCGGCTTCGCCTTCTTCTTCGACCGTTTCGTCAACGCCGCCAGCCGGGGCGATGATCGTTGCGATCGTGAAGTCGCGGTCGGCGATAACCGGCGCTACACCCTTCGGCAGGGTGAGGTCGGAGATGTGGATGCTGTCGCCGATCTTCTTGCCGCTCAGGTCAACATTGAAGAATTCCGGGATCGCATCGGCCGGGCACTGCACTTCGATTTCGTGACGAACGATGTTCAAAACGCCGCCAGCCTTGAGCCCCTGGGACTTTTCTTCGTTGACGAAGTGAACCGGGATTTCAACGGTAACCTGGGTGTTGCCGGAAACGCGCAGGAAGTCCACGTGCATCGTGAAGTCGCGGACCGGATCGAGCTGATAGTCCTTCGGCAGAACCTTGTACGTCTTGCCGTCGACTTCGATGGTCGCGATGGTGGTCATGAAGCCACCTGCGTGAATGCGCTTCGTCACCTCATTGGTGCTGAGCGCGATAGAAATGGGGGCCTGCTTGTCACCATAGATGACAGCGGGAATCAAACCGTTGCGGCGAAGTTCACGGGCGGACCCCTTACCAACCCGTTCGCGCGCCTCGGCCTTGAGCTCGTAGCTTTCGTGGCTCATGACTTTTCCTTCCGAGGTTATTTGGAGAGCCCCGCGGAGGCCTATGCTTGCCGCGGAACTGGAGGCGGGTTACCCCATCCTCATCCGCGTTGCCTCCAAGGGTGTCTGCGCGGACGCGTGCGCTATAGTATAGATGCGACGGAAAGGCAAGCTGGTGCCTTGCCAGCGGCAGCAGCAACGATTTCCAACAAGCTCTGGCGAATGGTGTCGTTCGAGCGATTCCAGAAGTTGAAGCGGATCGCGAAAGCTTAACCATATAGCCGGATTTCCCGCGAGATTAAGGAATACAGAATGTCACGGCGGCTATGAAGGCCAAAACGTAACCTGGTCCCTCCGATGCCTCGTCTCCTTACCTGCATTGTTGCCGAACACAGCTGGCCACATCTGATCTTCGCAACCGTTATCTGCCTGCTTGGGTCCTTGCTGACGGTGCGGCTTTTTTCGCGGGTTCGGCGCACGCAAGGACTGCAGAGATTCAATTGGCTCTTCCTGTCGGGCTTCGTAGGCGGTGCGACGATTTGGACGACCCATTTCATTGCCATGCTTGGCTTTCGCGCGCCGGCGCTCAGCGGCTACGAGCCCGATTTGACGATGCTGTCGCTTTTCATCGGCATCGCCTCCACGATGATCGGCTTTACCGTGGCCTCGATGCGAAGCCGGGACGCGCTTGTCGAGGCCGGCGGCGCCATCGTTGGACTTGGCGTGGCAGCCATGCACTATGTCGGCATCGCCGGCTACAGGGTGGCCGGGGATATCCAGTGGAGCAGCGTCTATGTCATCTGCTCGCTGATTGCATCAGCCGGGTTCGGCGCCTTCGTGACGAGCCGGGTTGCTCGCCCGACGACACGTTTCAGCCCGGTCGCCGCCGCCCTGCCGCTGATCCTTGCAATCGTTTCGACGCATTTCCTCGGCATGGCAGGCATGACGATCGTCCCCGACGCGACCATGTCCGTTCCCCGCGAGATTCTCTCCGTAGGCGTGATGACCAGCCTCGTTGGCGCAGTCATGATCATCATCCTGCTTCTCGGCGCCTCCACCTACATCATCGACATGCAGTCGACGGAAGCGGCTGTGGCCCGCTACCGCCATCTGTCGCTTCACGATCCGCTCACGAACCTCGCAAACCGCTCCGCGCTGAACGAACATCTGGCGACCGCGACCAAAAACACCCATGAAATCGGCAGGAACGTCGCGGTCCTCTGCTTCGACCTTGATCGGTTCAAGGAAATCAACGACGTCCACGGTCATGCGGCTGGCGACGCCGTGCTCCGGGCGATCGGCGAGCGGCTGGCGAAGGTCATGCAGAAGGGACAGTTTGCAGCCCGCGTCGGCGGTGATGAATTTGTGGTCGTGATGCGCGATCACGCTGGCCGTTCGGAGGCCAGGAGCATAGCACAACGCCTGCTCGACGAGATCGAGCGACCTGTGGAGTGGAACGGCCAATCGCTCAGCGTCGGATCCAGCATCGGCATTTCCAGTTTCCCTGACAGGGCGCGCACCGTCGATGACCTGCTTTCGCAGGCCGATGTCGCCATGTACCGCGCGAAGGCGACGGCGGGAAGCAGCATCTGCTTCTACGACCCCTCGATGGACGAGGCGGCGCGGGAACGAAGTGCGCTGGCGATCGAGATGCGCGAAGGACTGAAGAAGGGTGAATTCGAACTGTTTTATCAACAACAGAACGATACCGTGACGCGCGAGGTGCTGGGTTTCGAAGCGCTGCTGCGCTGGAAGCATCCGACGCGCGGCTATATCTCGCCGGCGGAATTCATCCCGATCGCCGAGAAGACGGGGTTCATCATGGAACTCGGCGAATGGGTGCTGCGCAGTGCTTGCGTCGAAGCGGCCAGCTGGAAGAACCCGTTGACTATAGCGGTCAACGTGGCGGCCCAGCAGCTCGCCGATAGCCGTCTGCCGCAGATCGTGCATCAGATCCTGATGGAAACGGGGCTGGCGGCAGCGCGCCTCGAGCTCGAGATTACGGAATCCGGCATCATTGCCGACCATGGGCATGCGCTGAATGCGATCCGGCGGCTCAAGGCGCTTGGCGTCAAGGTGGCAATGGACGACTACGGCACCGGTTACTCCTCGCTGTCGACGTTGCAGAGTTTCCCGTTCGACAAGATCAAGATCGATCGTGCCTTCGTCGATGGCGTCGTCACCAACAAACAGTCAGCTGCGATTGTCCGCTCGACGCTTATTCTAGCGCAGAGCCTTGATATTCCGGTTCTTGCCGAGGGCGTGGAACGAGAGGAGCATGTCGATTTCCTTCGCCGCGAAGGTTGCCTGCAGGTGCAGGGCTTCCTTTTCGGAAAGCCGATGCCGCGTCCCGACATCGAGGCCTTCGTCAATGCCGACAATACAGTCGCAGCAGGTGGTCCGGCAGTCGCCGCCAAGACCGACGCCGCGGCCTGACCGCGGCGCTGCAACACAGCTTGACATCCGCCGCCCGGAAACCTCACATGCTGGCAAAACGACAAGCGGCGGAGGAATTCAGGTATGCGGCTCAATCTCATTGCGGCAACGAGCACGATCGCGATCGTTCTGGCATCCGGAGCCTACGCCGCCGACATCAACCAGGCAGGGGCGAAACAGGTCGAAGAAAGCCTGACGAAGCTGCTGCCGAGGAGCGTGGCGAAAGACGGTTTCGTGACCGTGAACCCGGCAGGAACCCGCTACGAGATCATCTATGATTTTGCGAAGCTCCTGAAGAAGGTCGATCCGGGCAGCTTTTCGATCACCGGCTTGGCGCCCTGGTCGATGTTCGCGACACCGCAGGATGCCGGCCTTTGGAGCGTCGAAGGGCACAATTCCCTCAATGTTTCCGGCAACTTCAAGGCGCCGGGACAGCCGAAAGCGGATTTCACCTACGCCATCGATGCCTTCGCGTTCAGCGGCATTTTCGACCCGGCGATCAGCTATTTCCGCTCGGGTGACTTCTCCACGAAGGCCGTCAACTTTTCGTCGAAGACCGAAGCCGAGGAGGTCAGTGCCAGCTTTGACGGCATGAAGTACAAGGTGACGTCGTCGGAGGGCGCCACGGCTGGGACGACGAACTTTGCCACAAGCGGCTCCGCCACGGGATTCATCGAGAAGATCAGCAGCCGCGAGGTGCCTCCGGTCGAAATTCGCGCCGACGCATTTGATTTCGCGGCGGCGGTGAACGGCCTGCCGGCGAACAAGGTTCGCGACATCATCATGTTCGCGATCGACCACGCTGATGAAAAGAAGCTTGCCAGCGCGGACAGCGACAAGTTGAAGGCGATGCTTCGCGATGCGTTCCCGTTGCTCACGAGCTTCAACGAAACGATTGGCTTTAATAATCTAACGGTCTCGAGTGCTGCAGGGAACGGTGGTGCCAAGAACGTCGGTTACGAGGTCACGCTCGACGGTCCAGCCGATGCCACGCGTTTCGGGGTCGGTGTGACTGCGGAGCAGATCAGCTTTGCGAGCCCCATCGTTCCTGCAGCCTATTCGGCTTTCGTGCCACAGGAATTGCAGCTGCGATTCGCCATTGCCGACATGGATTTCGCAGCCTTCGGCGACGAGTTTCTCAAAGTTGATTTCACCGGCGGCCCCGCATCGCAAGACAGCGGCAAGAAGGCGGCCGAGCGGCTCTTCAAGGGCGGCGAGCTGGTGATGGATTTTCCGAAGATCAGCGCGGTCTCAAGTGTTTACGATGCCGAGATTTCCGGAAAAATTCGGGGGCGGATCGACTCGTCCAAAGATTATTCCATGGACGCGACGGTTCTGGCCCGTGACCTCGACAAGACGATCGCCGCCGTTCAGGAGCTTGCAAAGACCAATGCCGATCTCAATCAGGTTTCGTTTGGCTTGATGATGGCCAAGGGTTTTGCAAAGACGGATCCCGATGGACGCCAGCGCTGGGATATCAGTGTTGCGCGAAACGGATCCGTCACGATCAACGGCCAAGTCATCAAGGGCGCGGACTGAGCTCTCGGCGCGGATGGCGCTTGCGGGTCACCCCAGGCAGGTTCATGCTGTCTTCTAGCGTCGGCTCCAGGTGAGGGGCGGTACGCGGGCGAGAGGCAGGCCGATGAATTGTGCCGCCTGTGGCTGTGTGATCGAAAGCAGTTTTGCGTTCTGCCCCAAGTGCGGCGCAAGACAGCCTGTCGTGTGCGCCGCCTGCGGCGAGGCCTGCCAGCCCGGTTTCGCCTTTTGCCCGAAGTGCGGAACGGCCGTTGGTCGGCCCGAGAACCCCACTGCTAAAACAGAGGTGCCGCGGCCCCTCGCGCCGGTGTCATCACTCGACGATGTCGCCGACCGGCGTCCGCTGACCGTTCTGTTTGCCGATCTCTGCGGCTTCACTGCTCTTAGCGAGAGAACCGACCCCGAACTGATGCGCTCCCTGCAAAACGAGCTGTTCGAAGAATTGACGCGCGCGGTGGAAGCTTACGGTGGCTTTGTCGACAAGTTCGTCGGCGACGCGCTGCTTGCTTTGTTCGGTGCGCCGACGGCCCACGAGGATGATCCCGATCGTGCGCTTTGCGCAGCGCTCGACATGATTGCGGGGGCCGACCATCTTGGCGCCAAATGGCTGGATCTGGCTGGTGGTGACCCGCTGCAGTTGCATGTCGGCATCAACACCGGACCGGTGGTCAGCGGCGGCTTCGGGGCGGCGGCAGCGCGTTCCTATTCAGTGACCGGCGACACGGTGAACACGGCCCAGCGACTGCAAACCATGGCAGGCCCGGGCGAGATTCTGGTCGGGCCGGTGACCTGGCGCCTGACGCGGCATGCGTTTGCCTTCGAAAATCTCGGCTCTCTGGCGCTTCGCGGGAAGACGGGCGATGTGCAGGTGCATCGTCTCATCGGGCGGATGGAGACGCCCCATGCAGCGCGGGGACTAGAGAGCCTGGGACTACACGCCGAACTTATCGGGCGTGACGCGGAACTGTCGCGGATGTCCGATTGTTTGGGTTCTGCCTGTGGCGGAAATGCGCAGCTTGTCCAGCTCATCGGCGAGGCCGGCATCGGCAAGTCAAGGCTGGTCAAGGAGTTCCTTGCGGCCGTGGCTGAGGAAGAGCGATTTCGTCACGTTGTCGTGCGCCGCGCCGTCTGTTCGCCACTCGGCGAGCAGTCCTACGGCACGCTCGCATCCGTCCTGCGCAGCGCTTACGGGATAGCCGAGCGGGAAACGGCAGCCCGGACTGCGGAACTGCTGGCATCAGGATTGATCGACCTCGGCTTTAGCGAGAGCGAGGTCGCCGGTCTGACACCGCTCTTATCTTACGTCCTTGGCCTAGGAGATCCCGATGGAGCGCTGCGCCATGTCGAGCCGGAGCAGCTACGGCGGCAGATCTTTTACGCAACGCGCACGCTCTTCGAGCGACGCCTGTCGCTCAGCCCGCTGTTGCTGGTCGTGGAGGATCTTCACTGGGCGGATGCTGCTTCCATCGAGGCGCTTCGCTTCGTGCTGGACAAGCTGGAGCGAACGCGCCTGATGATGCTGACGACAGGGCGGTCGGTTGCTGAAGGCGAGGGCCTGGAGTCGAGCCGGATCAACCGTACGCTCATGCGCCTGGCGCCGCTCTCGGTTGCGGACGGCGAGGCACTGCTGGCCCAGCTATTCGGCATAGGCAGTTCGGTGCCTGCAAAAATGCGCTCACGAATTCTCGCGAGAGCGGGCGGCAATCCGCTGTTCATCGAGGAGATCGTCCGGGCCTTGATCGAGACGGGCGTACTGCATTCCGAAGGTGGAGCTTGGCGTGTCGCCGGCGCTGAAATGGGAACCGAGATACCGATGAGCCTGCAGGCGATGCTGCTTGCGCGCGTCGACCGTCTGCCGCCCGAAATCAAGCGCTTGGCGCAGGAAGCCGCTGTCATCGGTCCGCGCTTCGATCTCGCGCTACTTCGCGCCGTCGCATCGGATACAGCGCGCGTCGAGCATGGGTTGGACTATCTCTGCCAGGCTGAGATCGTGGAGGAGACGCCTGGCGCTGTTGCGACCAAGGCAACGTCCTATCGCTTTCCACAACAGCTATTGCACGATGCCATCTATGGCAATCTCTTGCTACAGCGTCGCAAGCAGTTGCACGCGCGCATCGGCGCTGCGATCAAGCGGATGCATCATGGGACACCAGATCGGCTCGAGGACATTGCACAGCTCGGCCGTCACTACTGCCGGGCGGGCGAGACGAGCGAGGGCGTGCAGTATCTCATGGCGGCGGGCGATCTGGCCCGCAAGATTTACGCCAATGACGATGCGATGCGTCTCTACCGCGAAGCGCTCGCGGCGATTTCGCAAGATCCGCAGGCCAGTTCGCAATTGCTTGCCCTTTCTGAGCGGTTCGCCGATCTATGCGGCCCGGCGGGAGAGCGCGACACAGCACGTGAACACTATGGGCGCGTACTGGCGACCTTAAGGAAGGCTGGTGATCGGCCTGGTGCGGCACGGATCCTTCGAAAGCTTGGCCGTCTCAATCTCGCCGCCGGCAGAGGGGATCTTGCCGATGCCGACTATGCCCAGGCAGCCTCGCTGCTAGGCGAGAGCAATGCGCCGATTGAGCTTGCCCATCTTCTCCAGGAGCGGGGGCATCTTGCCTTCCGAATGGGCGATCAAAGCGCGGCAGCACGCTGGGCCGATGATGCGCTATCGTGCCTCGACACAGCGGCGATCGATGAGGCAGGTCCCGCTGCCTCGGAAGCCGCGCAGGTGCGCGCGGAGGCGCTGAATACCAAGGGTGTGGCATTGGCGCGGCTGGGGCGGCACCGCGAGGCCGTGCGCGAGGTCGAGCGAAGCCTGGAGGTCGCCGAGGCGGCCGGCTTGTTCAGCGCTGCGTGCCGCGCCTATTCCAATCTGGGAGTGCTCTACACGATCGTCGATCCGGCGCGCGCCATCGATGTGTGCCGCCAAGGCCTGGAGGTCGCCACGCGGATTTCCGATCTCGGCTTTCAGGCTCGTCTCTTTGCCAATCTCGCTGTCGCTTGCTGCACCTTCACGGACAACTGCGCCAAGGAGGGAGTTCCGGCGGCCGAAAGGGCGATCGAGATCGACCGGGCGCTGGACCAGCGCGATCATCTGGCGGTGCCGCTCATCGTGCTCGGACAGATCCATCAATGTCACGGCAAACCGGATCTTGCCTGGAACTATTATGAGGAAGCGCTTCAGCTCGCGCGCGAAATCGGCGAACCGCAGCTCCTCTTTCCATGCTATGATGGGCTCGCGACGTTGAACCTTGAAAAGGACGACATGGCCGAGGCCGAGCGTTACTTTTCACTCGCCCAGGATGTTTGCGTCAGGCATGGGCTGGATCCCGACGCACTGGTCGTACTGCCCTTCCTGGATTGATTCAATGCCGGCAGGTAAAGTGCTGAGTTTTCGCTATTTTGTTCTTCTGCTCGGCGTTCCGCCGATGCGCAAGCGAGGGAGGGTGTCATGCCCGAAAGTCAAAGCGAAAGACCGCTGCAGCCCGGAGACCGCGCGCCAAACGTCGTTCTCGATGCGATCACGCGTCAGGGAAAAATTTCGATCGATGACTTCCGCGGGCAGAAGCCCGTGCTGGTCGGTCTGTTTCGCGGGCTCCACTGTCCGTTCTGCCGGCGGCAAATCGCCTCGATGGCGAGCCTCGCCGGCGATCTCCAGCAAAAGGGCGTCGAGAGCCTGACGATCGTCAACACCCCCATCGATCGGGCGCGCCTCTATTTCCATTATCACCCCTTGCCCAATCTGGTGGCGGCGTCCGATCCTGACCGAATATCGCATCGCGCCTTCGGGCTTCCGAATCTCGAATTCACACAATCGGAGACAGTATGGCCTTACAAGGTCAGCCTCGACACGCTCACCTCGATGCGCGTCAACATGCCCGATCTGCCCGGGCCGATGGCTCCGATGGCGGCTGTCGAATACCTCGACAATGCCGATGGCTACGAATTCACCGACGACGATAAGCGCATGATCGCAACGGGCGAGGGCCAATTGGTCGGCGAATTCCTGCTCGACCGCGATGGCGTCATCAGATGGTGCTTCACCGAGGTTGCCGACGAGGGGCGTCACATGTTCGGCGTACCGGCGCCCGAAGAAGTCATGTCGGCAGCATCGAACGTTGCCGCCTAACGCGCGCCGCGAGCTTTCAGGTCCGCGTGTCACGCCCTCGTCCATCTCGAGAGATGCGCTTCGGCTCCCGCGCACACAAAAGCCGCCGTCAGGGTTGCTGCTTCACCGCCGGCACGTCCCTTGGCTTATGATGCGGAAACCGCTGTTGCCAGCTTCGCAGGCATTCGGGAAGGTCCGCATCTGCGCTCCACGCTGGCCGCAGACCGGCCGGTATTCGCGGGTGCAGATGCCACCGGGTCGCGGCGGTGCGGGAGGCTGCGGGCGGATTGTTATGCCGGGCTGTCGGCGGCACTGGCCGCGGCTGATGACCGTGAAGTTGGCGGCGCGGGCCTGGCACGCATTGGAGAATGTCTGGACACGCGCCCCACGCTGGCCGCAGACCGGAGCAAATTCCATGGTGCACATCTGCGGCCCGGCCGGGCGAAGAGGAGGCGGCGGAGGCGGACGCGAATAACTCGGCCCGACGTCGACGGTGCAGGCGGAAAGAAGCGGGATGAGTGCAAGCAGAGCGAGCTGTCGCAGCGACAGGAATCCGGCGAGCGTCATTATTCTTCCCCTCACAGCTGGATTTCTTTCTAAATCCTAGCGCAAGTTGCATTTCCGGGGAAGTTCAAACCTCAGCGGTCGTTAAGAATTTTGTGGCGGTTCAGTCGAATAGGCTGGAGACCGACTCTTCCTGGCTGGTTCGGTTGATGGCTTCGCCGATCAGGCTTGCCGTGCTCACAACGCGGATGTTGTGGGCCGATTGAACGGCAGTCGTCGGCTGGATGGAGTCAGTGATGACAAGTTCGCGCAGCTTCGAAGAGGTGATGCGGGTAACCGCGCCGCCGGAGAGAACGCCGTGGGTGATATAGGCGGTGACGCTTGCAGCACCCTTTGCAAGAAGCGCATCGGCGGCATTGCAGAGCGTGCCGCCGGAATCGACGATGTCGTCGATCAGCAGGCAGTCCTTGCCTTCAACTTCGCCGATGATGTTCATGACTTCGGATTCACCCGGGCGGTCGCGGCGCTTGTCCACGATCGCCAGCAGACAGTCGAGGCGTTTGGCGAGCGCGCGGGCACGAACGACGCCGCCGACGTCCGGCGAAACGACCATGACGTTGCTGATGTCGTGGTTCGCCTTGATATCGCGGGTCAGGACCGGGATAGCGTAGAGGTTGTCCGTCGGAATATCGAAGAAGCCCTGAATCTGGCCCGCATGCAAATCGAGGGTCAGCACACGATCGGCGCCGGCTTCCGTAATGAGGTTGGCCACGAGCTTGGCCGAGATCGGCGTACGCCCCGAGGCGCGGCGATCCTGACGGGCATAGCCGAAATAGGGAAGGACGGCGGTGATACGGCGCGCGGACGAGCGGCGCATCGCATCGATCATGATAAGCAGTTCCATGAGATGATCGTTCGTCGGGAAAGACGTCGACTGAACGACGAACACGTCCTCGCCACGGACGTTTTCCTGGATTTCGACGAAGATTTCCTGGTCGGCAAATCTTCTGACGCTGGCTTTGCCCAAGGGCACATTGAGATAGTTGCAGATCGCTTCGGCGAGATGCCGGTTCGAATTGCCTGCGAAAACCTTCATCTTGGTCCGCCTATTACCTGCTGATAGCCGCGCTTTTTAGTCAGCTTGCTCCTGAATGCAAGGGCTAACGCGTCATCTTGGCTCATATTTCTAAAAAGCTTGTGGCTTAACCGCCACGAGCGTCGCGCCACGTTGAAAATTCGGTGATGGTTTTCGAGGCGATTTGCTGCATGACAGAGGCGGGAACGCCGGCCCAGGGATCCTGCGCTTCCGAGGGCACGCTTTCCTGTCCCTGGATACGGTGCAGGCGTGCGCCCCCGCCATCGAGAATGTCCCAGACGTAGACCACGGTCACCTTGCCGCTGTCGGAAAAGGCGGAGAGATATCCTTTCAGAATGTAGGCGCTGGAGCTGTCGTTCGAGCTTTTGATCGAAAACCCGTGCGACCGCGCCTCGGCTCCGAGTTGGCGCGAAAGCGGCGTGACGGCTTGAACCGGTGCGCCGATGATCGGCAGGAAGCGGACGGTCGTGGCGCGTGTCGAAGGCGAACTGGCATTCAGCATGGCAGTCTGGGTCTGCTGCCGTGGCGGCTCACGCGGGGGCGTTTCCACCATGTCTTCTTCTTCGGCCTGGGCGTTGGACACCGGCTCAGGCAGCGCCTCGGCTTTTGTCGGAGCGGAGGCGGCGGGCGAGCGCGTGTCGCTTTCGAGCGCCATAGCCTGGGCTTCCATCGTGGTCGGCGGTGCGCCCGAACCCTGCCGATAGCCCGTCTGGCTGTAGGCAGGGTGATATCCGTTCGATCGCTGTTCGGAGGCAAAAGCCTGCTGGCGCGGCGGCGATCCTGCCATGCGTTCCACGTCGCCCTGTGTTACCGGCGATGAACGCATGCTTGCGGAGGAGGAGCCGATGTCGACCAGGGGGACGAGGGCGTCGGTCGTGTTGCAGGCGGATAGGACAAAGCAGGCAAGGAGCATCGGCGCAGTCGCAACTCGCGTCATCCTTCGTTCCATCCTTCCCAGTGCCGCCCCGTGCACTTTATGAAGGCCGGCGCCGGCATGTGTCAATTCCGGATTCTTGCCCGCAATGGTTTGCGTCCTGATCTGCCTCTAATGGATAGAGCGGGATTTCAGCCGAAAACCGCTGACACTCTTCGGCGTCCCGCTCTAGACGCTGATGAAGTCCAGAGAGTGAAGGGAAAGCGCGCGCGGCGCATCGTCAGTCGTCAGATAGGTCTGTCCGAGGGTCATTGCCGTTCCCGTGTCGGAGTCCATGATGATCATGTGCACGAAGAGCGACATGTTCGGCTCGATCGGCTGCTGATTGCCGACATGGAACATCTGATGCTCCATCCAGGACGGCGAGAAACGGGCACCCAGCGAGTAGCCGCAGGCATTGAGACGGTGGCGGGACAGGCCGCGCTCATCCATGATTTTCGCATGCATGTCGAACACGTCCCCGAAGGTGTGGCCCGGCTTCAACACCGTTTCGATCGCCTGGATCGTCTCGAGGCAGGCATTGTAGAGTTCACGGTGGCGATAGGTCGGTTCACCGATGACGATGGTCCGCATCATTGCCGCATGGTAGTGCGCGTAGGTGCCGGCCCATTCGAGTGTCAACTGATCGTTCGGATCGAGTTTGCGGCGGCCGGCCTTGTAGCGGCAGAGCAGGGCGTCCTCGGCGGAGCCAATGATGAATTCGTTCGCGGGGTAGTCGCCGCCGCCGGCAAAGACGGCGCCCTGCATCGCGGCCAGAATGTCCGCTTCGTCCGCACCGGGCTTGGTCAGCGCGAGTGCCGCATCGAGTGCATCGTCGGCCAAAACAGCCGCACGTTCGACATATGCGACTTCGGCCGGGCTCTTAATCAGCCTCAGGCGGCTGACGAGATAGGAGGCGTCGACAATCTGTCCGAACGATGTCAACTGCGCATCGAGCATCCGGGCAACGCGGCCGGTCATGCCATGCGTATCGTATTCGACGCCGATCCTGGCGCCGAGCAGGTCCATCTCGACCAGCAGGTTCCTGAGATCGACGGTCGGGTCGGCATTCACCCGGTCGACCCAGATTTGGACATTTTCCAGGATAGAGGTGTGCTTGGCCTGGCGCAGGTCGGCCGAGCGCGTGATCAGGGCCATCGTCCCGTCGGCCTTGACGACAAGGGTCTGGAAGAAGCAGTAGCCGAAGGTGTCGTAGCCGGTCAGCCAGTACATGCTTTCTTGCGCGAAGAGCAGCAGGGCATCCAGCTTTTCTTCCCGCATCTTATCGGTCAGACGCGCAAGGCGGACGGCGAATTCGGGTCTGTCGAAGTGCAAGGCCATGCCGCTCAAGTCTCCCTGATTGCGATTGCAGAAATCTGCCGGCCGTAATCCGGCTCCTTGTTATGTGTGGTCCGGCGATAAGAGAAGAAACGCTCGGCGTCGGGATAAGTGCAGAGCCCCAGGCTTTCCGCCCGGACACCCGCGGCGCGAAGCCGATCGACTGTCAGCGCCTGCAGGTCGAACATCGCGTGCCCGGGTTTTTCAGAAATCACGAAATAACGCTCGTAGGATGGATCCTGTGTGACAAAGCGCTCCACGAATTCCGGGCCGACCTCGTAGCTCGCCTGGCTGATCGATGGCCCGAGACAGGTAACGATTGCCTCCCGCTTCGCGCCAAGTCGGACCATGGCGTCGATCGTGTTCTCCAGCACGCCGGTAAGGGCGCCTTTCCAACCGGCATGCGCGGCGCCGATCACACCAATCTCCGGGTCGGCGAACAGGATTGGTCCGCAATCGGCTGCCAGCACGCCAAGCGCTATTCCGGGGGTCGCCGTTACCATCGCATCCGCTGCAGGACGGGAGCCATCATAGTCTTTGTCTACGATCACCACATCAGGGGAGTGGACCTGGTGCACGGTAGCGAGACGCTCGACGGGCAACTCAAACCAGCTTGCCACGCGGCGGCGGTTTTCGTGAACCTTCTCGCGCTCGTCGTTCGAGCCGAGGCCAACGTTCAGGCCGCGATAGATGCCGTTTGAAACGCCGCCTTGCCGGGTGAAATAGCCATGGAGAATCGCCTCACCGGTTGCCTCTTTTAGCAGCGCGCTTTGGATCGGTGCCGGAGATGCTGCTTGTGTCATTAAAACTTCCGAGATTGCTTGAATTGCTTCGCCCGATTTCGCATGGCCAAGCCTTGTCGATTGCCGTGGATGTTGGCCCAGCGGTGCTCGGCCTGTCAATCCACTGAACGGAAGGGCATCAAATCCAGGTCCGGGTGCGAGACCGCCAAGACCTTGAAGAGTTCGCCCATGCGCCCTTCACCTTCGCCGGCCAGCCGATCGACTGCCGTCTGGATAATGTGCCGCGTATGTGGTTCGCGATCCCGGCCAAGAACGGCGGCGCGGTCGAGAATGCCGAGGCCGACAAGAAAATCGCCTTGGTGAAGCATGCCGTTGACGTAGACGCCGGCCGAAGTCGCAGCCTGTGCCAGCGCCTGGAAATCGACGTGGCTCGTCAGGTCCGCTTCGCCCGGATGCGCCAGCGGCGGGTCGTACTCATGCATACGCACCGCCTGTAGCGTATCGCCGTAGCCGCTCACGAGATGCCCGTAGTCGATGGCGACAGCCGTGCCGCCACATTCCTTCAGCCGATCGCAGATCGCGAGCATGACTGACTGGCGTGCCGGCGAGACTTCAAACACCGTTCCCGGGAGCACGTCCTCTTCCGGCCAGGGGAGAAGGCCTGAATCGATCCCTGCCACGCCGGCACCGAAAGTCAGTTCGCCCCCTGCGTCGACGCCGACCATACGTTCACGGAAGCCTGCCGGCGTCTTCACGAACTGACGGATCGGAATGGCATCGAACAACTCATTCGCCGCGACGAGCGAAAATCCTGGCGGCACTTCATCGAAACCGTGATGCCAGCTGACCTTGTCGCCATATGAAGCAAGCGTCTCCTGCTGGATGTCGCGCAAGCGTCCGCTGGTTTCGACGAGGTGCACCGTCATGTCCTCAAAAAGGGGCGGCGCGATACGGGAAATGACACGCAGCATATCCGACATCATGGTGCCGCGGCCGGGGCCGATCTCGACGAGGCGGACGCCTGCGGGTGTTCCGTGCCGCTGCCAGGCGTGCACGACGAAGACGGCGATCATCTCGCCAAAGAGCTGGCTGACCTCGGGCGCCGTCACGAAGTCTCCCGAGCGCCCGAACGGCTCGCGCGTCCTGTAGTAGCCGTGTTCCGGATCGGCCAGGCACAGCGAGAAAAAGTCCGTGACGCTGATCGGGCCGTTCGCCTGAATGATAGCCTTGATCTTCTCACCGAGCGCGGTGCTCATGGATCCCCTCCTGTCCAGCTGCGGTCAGTGCTGCAGAGCAGCCTGACGGCGGGCTCGAAGCATGGCCCAGATTCCCAGCAGAACCATCGGCGTGGAAAGCACCATGCCCATGGTGAGCCAATCGGTACCCAGCAGGTAGCCCAGCTGCGCATCCGGTTCGCGGAAGAATTCAACGAAGATACGAGAGAGCGCATAGCCGCAGGCAAAGACGCCGGTGACGAAACCGGGAACCTTCAACGCGCGGAAGCCGTAGATCAGAAGGGCGAGAACCAGGAGCAGCACGACGCCCTCCAGGCCTGCCTCATAAAGCTGGCTGGGGTGGCGAACAAAGTCGCCGCCGGGGCAATAGCCGTTGGTCTTCTCGATGTATTGGTTGCAGAAAACCATGCCCCAAGGCGCATCCGTCAAGCGGCCCCACAGTTCGCCATTGATGAAGTTCGCGATGCGGCCGCAAAACAGGCCGATCGGGACGACTGCCGAGACGACATCGAACAGGCTCCAGATCGGTATGCCGTTGCGACGTGCGAAGATCATCATCGCGATAACAGTGCCCGTCAGTCCGCCATGAAACGACATCCCGCCGTTCCATATCTGGATGGCCCGGATTGGGTTCTCGATCACCGACGGAAGATCATAAAAGAGGATGTAGCCGATGCGGCCGCCGAGAACGATGCCGAGCGCAACCCAGATGATGAAATCGTCGAGTTGCACCTTGGTGATTGGTGAAACATCGCCCGGCCACAGCTTGTCGTTACCGGCGATCTGACGCGCATAGTACCAGCCGAGCATGATGCCGGCGACATAAGCAAGTCCGTACCAGTGAATTGAGAGTGGACCGAGCGAAAAGGCGATCGGGTCGATCTCGGGGAAGGGCATGATCGCCATGAGATTGGCTACTGTCGGCAAGGTTTTCCCATTCGCTGGCGTGAGCCCTCTGGAGTGACCGGTCGGACGTCAACGCGCTTCAGTTCAAGGCGTCCTTTGCGACTTTCTGAAGGCGCGCCAAGCTCGATGTGGGCGGAAGATGGCGCCGGGATCAAGAGCGGTCAAGTCGATTGTTGGCGATCGGAAGCCTACGAGCAGGCTTATCCAGAGCAAAGCGCTTGCATCCTTGGTGGCGAAGCCCTACCTCATTCTTGAGGGGCTAAAAAAGCCCTAAGTGGTAAGTTGCAAAGGGAGAAAACCGCCATGACGACTGGAGCAAACCGCATCATGGACGAGTTCGCCAAGCTGATGACGGATGCCGCCGGCGCTGCCCAGGGTGTGCGTAAGGAAATCGAGACAGCCTTCAATGCGCAGGCGGAGCGCTGGCTCAATACGCTCGATATCGTCAAGCGCGAGGAATTCGAGGTCGTACGCGAAATGGCGATCAAGGCGCGCGATGAAAACGACGCGCTGCTTGCCCGCATCGCGGCTCTTGAAGAAAAGCTTGCCGCCAAAGGCAAGTAATTCCCGTTGTGACACAGGCCGTGGTGTGACCTTTATGAGACACGCCGCGGCTGCGACCTAAAAACCAGGTGCCGTTGTCCACCTGTGGACACTGCCAAAAAGATCAATGGGCAGAGTCAGTTAAACCCTCCTTCTGAATCTAAAACCGAAAAGCTTTCCACAGTGCCGTTCCCTAAAACGGCTGCGAGGGGCTGGCGTGTCGCCTAGCCCGTTATACACTGATTTTAAATGATGATTCGAAGCGGTTGGTAAGCTCCAGGCAGGTTTGACTGCGTTAAGTCTGGTAGCGGTTCAACGGTCATCAGGGTTGGTGGTTCCGGCTGTTGCGTGTGTTCTCCTTGTGTCTCGTTGACGAAGTTGGTTCGCATTCACTCCGGTCAAGAAGGTGCTGCATGAGCCTCATGGAATTGGAAGTCGAGCGTCAGTCGAACCCGGTCGATATGATCGAGTACGTCGCCGCCAATAACGACTGGTCTTTCGAGCGGTCGGGCGATGACGAGATTGCGATGACGGTTGAAGGGAAGTGGACCGACTACCACGTTTCCTTTTCCTGGATGGAAGAGTTCGAGGCGCTGCACCTGGGCTGCGCCTTCGACGTCAAGGTTCCCGAACAGCGTGTCAACGAAGTCACCAAGCTCCTGGCCGCGATCAACGGTCAGGTGCTGATGGGACACTTCGATCTCTGGCGCCAGGAAGACGTCATTATCTTCCGCCAATCGCTGCTGCTCGCCGGTGGTGCCGAGCCGACCAATCGGCAGGTCGAGGTTCTGCTCGCTAGTGCGCTCGACACCTGCGAGGCGTATTATCAGGCGTTCCAATTCGTGATCTGGTCCGGCATGGAGGCGAACCGCGCGATGGAAGCGGTACTCTTCGAAACGGTCGGCGAGGCGTAAATGTCATCCGCATCTTCAGGTCCTGTTGTTCTCATCGGTGCCGGCAACATGGGGGGCGCAATGCTCTCCGGCTGGCTGAAGAGCGGCGTGGCTGGCTCCTCCATCGTGGTTGTCGATCCCGGTCCGTCTGACCAGATGATGAAGACCATCAACGATGCCGGCGTGGCCCACGTTACCTCCGCTCCAGCCGGATTGACGGCAGGTGTCCTCTTCCTCGCGGTCAAGCCGCAGGTGATGGAAGCCGTGCTGCCGCCGGTGAAGGGCACGGTCGGGCCTGAGACGGTGGTCGTTTCCGTCGCAGCCGGCAAGACGCTGTCGTTCCTTGAGGGGCATCTCGGCGAGGCTGCGATGGTGCGCGCTATGCCCAATACGCCGGCCATGGTCGGTCGTGGCGTCACGGGCGCGTTTGCCAATCCGCGCGTCACGGCCGCGCAGCGCGAGCAAGTCCATTCTCTCTTGCGTGTATCCGGTCCCGTCGAGTGGGTTCCAACCGAAGCCGATATTGATGCCGTTACGGCGCTGTCGGGAAGCGGACCGGCCTATGTGTTCTATCTCGTCGAGTGTATGGCAGAGGCAGGCCGTAAACTTGGCTTGCAGGCGGACCTTGCCATGCGCCTTGCACGGGAAACTGTCGCGGGGGCTGGTGAGCTTTTGCACCAGTCCCCCGACGACGCCTCGCGGCTGCGCCAGAACGTGACCTCGCCGGGCGGCACGACGGCTGCTGCGCTTTCCGTCCTCATGGCCGAGGACGCGATGCAGCCGCTTTTCGACAAGGCCCTTGCCGCAGCACGCAAGCGCGCCGAAGAGCTTGCCGGCTGAGGACATCCGAACATGGCTGACGAAATCACCTATGCCGACTTCGAGCGTGTCGACATCCGCGTCGGTACGATTGTCGAAGCGAGCCCGTTCCCGCAAGCACGCAAGCCGGCCTTCAAGCTGTTGATCGACTTCGGGGCGGAAATCGGCCTCAAGAAATCATCGGCCCAGATCACCGTTCACTATACGCCCGAGAGCCTGATCGGTCGGCAGGTTCTCGGTGTGGTCAACTTTCCGCCGCGACAGATCGGTCCGGTCCGCTCGGAAGTCCTGACGCTCGGCTTCGAGGATGAAGCCGGCGCCATCGTTCTTGCGGCAGCGGACAAGCCAGTGTTGAACGGCAAGAAGCTGATGTGATCAGTGGATCTCGCGCGACAGTGGGTCAGTCAGCGAGAAAGCATGGAATACGGCTTCAAAGCCGGCGCGTTGCGGCGAGCAGAATGCCGGGCCGACGGCAACCTCCACAAATGCCGGATCAAACCAAGCAAGCCGCGCCATGCGCCAGTCCTCCATGCGATCTGTTCTGTATTGAATGAACAGAGCATCGCCAGTTCGCGTTACGCGCACGCCCATGCGGTCGAATGCGTGGTCGAGCCGAAAGGCCGACCAGTCGGAGTTGCCGTTGGTGACGACGACGCTGAAGTGCATTGCTCCATCGGTATATTCGATCCCGCATTTCATCCAATGCTTCGCATCGGCCCGAACCATGATGCCGGCCTGGTCGTAGAGTTCCTCATAGCGCGCGGAGAAGGATACGTCGGCCGTGAAGTCGCCCTGCCGCGGCCGATGCAGGAAATGCGCGTCGTCGCGGTGAAAGCCGTAGTAGGTTCCTTGCCAGAAGTCCGTCTTCGGTCCGGACCAGACATGCAGGTCGCCGTTGCGCTCTTCAAAGCGAGGCGGTGGGTTCAACCATGTCATTCGCGCCGTATCGATCGTCATCTGTTTTTTCACGCGGGTAGGCGGACGGTCGCCCGCAGACCGCCCAGAGGGCCGTCGCCAAGCGTGACGTTGCCGCCGTGGCTTCGGGCGATGTCGCGGGCAATGGCAAGGCCAAGGCCGGTGCCCGAGGCATCGAGATTGCGCGCTTCATCGAGCCGGAAGAATGGCTTGAAGACATCCTCGCGGTTCTTCTCGGGAATACCCGGACCATCGTCGTCAAAGGTGATCGTCAGCCACTTGGCGCTGTGTTTGGCGTTGACGTCGAGGGTGCTGGCGTAGCGGCGAGCATTCGAGGCGAGGTTCGTCACAAGGCGCGTGAAGGCGTTTGGACGCACCGAGATGCCGTCCGCTCCCTCGATAGAGTAAGTCAGCGTCTTACCTTCGTGGAGTTCGAAGTCGGCCTCCAGCCTTGCAAAGATATCGCTGAGCTTCATCTGGCCGACGTCTTCTTCAACTTCGCTTCGTGCGAAAGCCATGTAGGCCTCGAGCATCGACTGCATGTCGTTGACGTCTTCGTTCATGCCCTGCAGGTCGGGATTTTCGCCGGCCAGCGCCAGCTGCAGCTTGAAGCGGGTCAGGATCGTGCGCAGATCGTGGCTTACGCCAGTCAGCATTGCCGTGCGCTGCTCCATCTGCCGCTCGATGCGCTCGCGCATCAAAATGAAGGCGAGGCCTGCGCGGCGAACCTCGTCTGCACCGCGTGGGTGGAAGTTGTCAGCCTTCTGGCCCTTGCCGAAGCTTTCTGCTGCGTTTGCGAGGGCAAGGATGGGCCGGATCTGTCCCCGCAGGAAGAGGATCGAGATACCGATCAGCACCAGCGAAGCGCCGACCATCCAGACGATGAAGATGTGGGTGTTGGAGGCGTAGGTCGAGCTGCGTCTTGCCAGCACGCGAAGGATCTTGTCTTCGAGCTTGATGCGGATCTCGACGAGATTGGAATCGCCCAGTGTGTCGATCCAGAAGGGGCGCTTGACCTGGTCGCTGATCTCGTCACTCAGGATGCCGTCAAGGATCGAGAAAAAGGGCTTGGTTCGTGGCGGCGGCAGATCGCCGTCCGGTTCGATTGATATCTGCAGGTTCATCTGGTCGCGTGCTATGCGCGTGACTTCGCTGTAGTCCGTATCCTGGGGATAGGTCTCGATGATCTGGATGATCGCTGCAATATCGCGCGTGACGGCCGCAGAAAGGCGTTGCGTCACCATCTGCCAGTGGCGTTCCATGAAGACGGCGGCGACGACGGACTGCAGCAGCACCATCGGGATGATGATGATGAGAAGCGACCGGACGTAGAGGCCGGTCGGCAGATAGAGCCGCAATCTGCGCAACATCCACCGCCAGCCGCGGGCGGGCGAGCGGTCGTCGCGCCGAAGGGAGTCGAATGTCACCATCTGGTCGCTGGTCCTGGGGTTGCGACTATCAATCGATGCTCAAGCGGTATCCTATACCACGAACCGTCTGGAGCCAGACCGGATTTGCGGGATCGTCCTCGATCTTGCGTCGCAAGCGATTGATCTGCACATCGATGGTACGCTCGCCGACATCGACGTCGTTGCCGATGAGCTCATGCCGCGGAATGGTATCGCCGGCGCGCTTGGCAAACAGCAGCATGATTTCCTGCTCGCGATCCGTCAACCGGACCACTTCGGAGGCCTTCTTCAGCTCCTTGCGCGTCAGGGAGAAGGTATATGGTCCGAACATCACCTGTTCGATCTTCGGCGCATCGTTCGAGACATTGCGGCGCAGGATGTTGTTGACGCGCAGCACCAGTTCGCGCGGATCAAAGGGCTTGGCCAGATAATCATCGGCGCCCGCCTCCAGTCCGGCGATGCGGCTGCCCGATTCCGCCAGTGCCGTTAGCATGATAATCGGCACGTTCTTGATCGTGCGCAGGCCCCTGGTCACGTCGATCCCGGAATCGCCCGGCATCATGACGTCCATGATGATGAGGTCGAAATCCAGTCCGGCGAGCTTGCGTTGCGCCTCAGCGCCGTCCGCAGCCACCGTCACCCTGAACCCGTTCTCGGTCAAATAGCGGTTGAGCAGAGCGCGGATACGCGTGTCGTCATCCACAACAAGCAAGTGCGCAGCGTCGTCCGAAATCACTGTCTTTGTTGCCATTCAGTCTGCTTTCGCGTTTTGTCTGTTACGCATACCCCTCAGGAAGGCCTTTATGCCCTCCCGTACCTCCGGAGAAGCCCCGTCGAATGCTCTCTCAATACGGCGCGATTGCGGCTCCGCCAGAGCAAGAGCAAGCTCGCGCCCCATCTCGGTAGGATAGAGCTTGCGCTGCCGCCTGTCTTCAGGCCCCGCAATCTGACGAATATACCCCGAATCGATGAGTTGTTTGAGCACTCTTGCAAGACTCTGCTTGGTAATCTTCAATGTATCCAGCAGATCGGCAACCGTCATGCCGGGGTTGCGGTTAACAAAGTGAACGACACGGTGGTGCGCCCGCCCGAAACCGATCTCGGCAAGAATGGCGTCGGGATCGGAAACGAAGTCACGATAGGAAAAGAACAGAAGCTCGATGATCTCGAAATCGATGGTTTCCGTGTTTTCCATCGGCATCTTCAGCGGTTCTGGCTTGCCCGCCTTCGGGCTCGTCTGGCGTGCCAATTTGGCATTTCCTTTCTTGTTGCGCACCTCGGGGCAAGTTCTCGTAAAAATATGTCAGCATTGTTGACGTATCTCTGCGCCGTTGCTAGCTTCCCCAAGCGTTGCGAAGCCGGAAGAGGACGCCATTTCCAATGGAAATTTGGCCCGACTTCGCAAACTTCACTACAATGCGTAATTTTCCCCTGCGTGAGTGGATAAAACGTATTGGGGACAACAATCAACAGCAATGGCGTGCGGGCGCCGGAGGAGTGAGAAATGGCTTCAGTTCCCTTTGATCAATTGGATGGCGAAATCTGGTTCAACGGGGCATTCGTGCCGTGGAAAGACGCAAAGATCCACGTGCTGACCCATGGGCTCCACTACGCAAGCGCAGTATTCGAGGGGGAGCGCGCCTATGGCGGCCGGGTCTTCAAGCTGACGGAACATAACCAGCGCCTACACAAGTCGGCTGAGATTCTCGGCTTCAAGGTACCGTACCCGGTTTCTGAGCTGGATGCGGCGACGATCGAGCTCCTGAAGCGTCAGGGCTTTTCCGATGCCTATGTCCGCCCAATTGCCTGGCGCGGCAGCGAGATGATGGGTGTGTCGGCGCAAGCAAGCCGGATCAATGTCGCGATCGCCATTTGGCAGTGGGGGAGCTACTTCAATCCGGCCGAGAAGCTGAAGGGCATCCGGCTCGACATTGCCGAGTATCGCCGGCCCGATCCGAAGACGGCGCCCTGCGCATCGAAGGCTGCCGGCCTCTACATGATCTGCACGATTTCAAAGCATGCGGCCGAAGCCAAGGGATATGCCGACGCCATGATGCTCGATTATCGCGGCCAGGTGGCGGAAGCGACCGGGGCAAACATCTTTTTCGTCAAGGATGGTGTCATCCACACACCAACGCCGGATTGCTTCTTGAACGGCATTACGCGACAGACGGTGATCGAGCTCGCGAAGCGCCGCGGGATCGAGGTGGTTGAACGTGCCATCATGCCGGAGGAGCTTTCGGGTTTCAGCGAGTGCTTCCTGACGGGCTCGGCAGCCGAGGTGACGCCAGTCGCGGAAATCGGTCCCTATAAGTTCACGCCCGCGACAATCAGCGAGACGCTGCTGAACGACTACATGAAAGAGGTCTATCCGTCTGCTGCAGCAGCAGCGTAACCTTGCTTCCGGGTGCGGCCGGGCTTGCTAAGAGCGCCCGGTCGCCTTCCCATCGAAGCTCGTTACCTCGCGCGAGCGACTACCGCGCCGACGATCGTCGACAGAACGCCGCCGCCGATCAAGCCGCCTATACCGTCAGCAATGAGGCCGGTCATTGCGGCTTCTCCACCGACCATGCTGAGAAGCATGCCGCCGCCGATGCCGCCGATTGCGCCGGCGATCGTCCGGGCAACGGTATTGATTGCAACCTGCTTCAGTGCGCCGCTCGCAACATTGCCGCCGACGGCACCTGCTATCACTTGTGTGATGATAGGCAATAAGGCTTCCACGATTTCCCTCCTTCGCGTTTCCTCAAAACGCCACTGCCGGCTGCGCGGTCCGAAAGGATAGCCAGCCATACAGGCGATCCGACGTCCGACTGGGAGCAGGGATATCGTCTGAATTTCAGTACTTTATCATGATTGAATGTAAAGTGGAATGGAGAGCAACCCATGCGTGAAAGTTTTCCACGCTGCCGTCAAAGAAAGGCGCCCGAAGGCGCCTGTTCCATGTTGTGCATCATGGTCAGTTGTAGACATAAACGATGCGACGAGTACCGGGGTCCACAAGAACCGGCTGGTCGTTGATGCGGACATATCGATACTGATAGTCCGGAATCTCCTGGAACGTCACGTTAGCCGGCACCGCTGCACCAACAACGACGTCTCCGCGGAGGCGCACGGTCTGGGCCGGATTGGTTTGAACATAGGTGGTAACAGTTTCAGGCGGGCTGATCGCTTCGACGGAACCGACCGGGCCCAGCAATTCGTCACCTGGTGCCGGATCGGCAGGCGCGACACTTCCCGTTGTCTCATAGGTCACGACAGGGACGCCGAGATCGGTTTGGTGCTGTTCGACGATGACGCCGTTGCCAGCTTGTTCAACCTCAAGATACTGCGCATAAACCCAGCCACGGACGCCGTTGACCTCAACACGGCACCAACGGCTTCCCTGGATGCAGCCATCCAGCATTGCCTGCGAGCCGCGTGTCGCTATCCCGATGGAAGGATACTGGGGGCCGGGGCCGGCACGAACGTTCAGATCGTTGATGGCCGTGGCAACCATGTCCGCCTGGGCAAGACCGGCGCTTCCCACGACGATCGCGCCAGCCAGGAACAGATTTCGCTTCAAGGTCATCTCGTTTCTCCTTGTTTTGTACAGGCAGGTAACGTTTGGTTGATGGCGATGTTCCCGCGCGCCCAGTCTCGCCGGTAAACGATTGTATCAATGTGTTAAATTCGAACGGAGCCGGTGCCGAAACCTAGCCCAGGCATTGACGCTCTTTGCCTGACGCTGCGTTCGATAAATCGCGGGCTGTGCACGGCGCGGTTTCGGACTATAGACACACAGGACATAGAGAAGCGAGGCACTCATGGGCATGCTCCAGGCCGGCATTATTCCGGTGACACCCTTTCAGCAGAACTGCACGATCCTCTTTGATCCTGAGACGAAGGAGGGCGTCGTGGTCGATCCGGGCGGGGATGTGCCGGCGATCCTTGATGCCATCAAGTCGAACGGTTTCAGTATCAAGGAAATCTGGCTGACCCACGGCCATCTTGACCACGCCGGCGGTGCGAAGGAGCTCAAGGAGGCTCTGAGTATTGATATCGTCGGCCCGCATGAGGATGATCTTCCTCTGCTGCAGCGGATCGAGACGCAGGCGCAGAAATATGGTCTGCCGCCGGGCATGCAGAACGTCGTTCCCGACCGCTGGCTGAAGGACGGTGACAAGGTTTCCTTCGGCACTCACGAATTCGAAGTCTATCACACGCCGGGCCACGCGCCGGGCCATGTCATTTATTTCAATCGCGTGCAGAACTTTGCCCATCTGGGCGACGTGCTGTTCAACGGCTCGATCGGTCGGACGGATCTGCCGGGGGGGAACCACCAGCAACTGCTCGATTCGATCCGCGACAAGGTTTTGCCGCTGGGCGATGACGTCGGCTTCATTTGCGGGCACGGGCCGGGCAGTCGCATTGGTGATGAGCGACGCAGCAATCCGTTCCTTGAGGGGATCTGACCGCCAAAATAAAAGCGCCGCTGAAAGCGGCGCTTCGTGTTTAATCATATAGTGCGACGATCAGCCAGCTGTGCAGAAGTGGCTGCGACCGTCGTAGCCGATATAGGTGCCGCTACGCGGGTCGAAGGACCGGTAGCGATAGGAGCAATAGCGCTCCCACTGCGGGGTCCAGGGCTCGACGTCGGCACGATAATAGCGAGCCGGGGGCGCGCGATAGACTGGAACTGCTTCGTATTCCGGCTCATAGGGGGGATCGATGTAGCGCGGCTCATCATAACGCGGGGCGCTGGCGATGGCAGAACCAACGATAAGACCTGTTGCCAAGCCTACGGCACCGCCGACGAGGGCATCGTCGTTGTGGTGGTGGCGACGCCAATCACCGGCGGACGCAACGCTGATCGATGATACGGTGAGGGCAGCAGCAGTTGCCGTCATGAGGAGCGTTTTCGCAAGCCTGTTCATTTGTCTTTCCCTGTTTCAACCGATTCCGGTTCTGCACCTTGATGATGGCAAGGTAAGGGCCGCGATGTGAATGCACGCTGAATGACAAAACCCGGCATCGCTGCCGGGCTTCAACTCGAATTGACAGCGTTGGCTGGAGGCTCAGCCTGCAATCTGCAGGTTGACAGCCTTGGGGCCCTTGCCGCGGCGATCCGGCTCCGTGTCGAAGCTAACCTTCTGATTCTCCGTCAGCCCGGCCAAGCCAGAAGCCTGAACGGCAGAAATGTGCACAAAGATGTCGGCGCCGCCCTTGTCCGGCTTGATAAAGCCAAAACCTTTGTCGGTATTGAAGAATTTTACAGTGCCAGTCTCGGCCATGCGTCAGGTCCTTTTATCTCTGCCCGCCATCCACACGGGCAGCATCACTGATATTGCCTCCTTGCGGAGACGTTAGCAGGCAATCATTGAAATGTGAGAAAAAGGTCCCCTCTAGCTCAACCAGATTCGCCACGGAACTGACGCCCGCTTTGTTGGAACTGGTTGACCGGAATATTAGCGTCTCCGGCGCGCACATTCCTAAGGACTTCCCATGCTCGCAAAATGCCCGAACACGGTGAGAGTGCTGCGATTATTAAATTTTGGCAAGCAAAAGTTTTTTAACGCCTCTGTGCCGATACGCCTCTTTGAACGGCATTTTCGCGCGCCTAGCGCAAAAATTTGGCCGTCAGCCGCCGCAGATCAACGCTTTATATCGTTGGCAATATAGTTTGGGAGCAGATTTTGCCAAAAATGCAACAATAACGCGACTACGCAAGAGCTAAAGTTTTTTTCTTTTCTGGACATTCAACCCAAATTTGGGCTCGGTTTCAGCCTGTCCGAAGCACGGCGGCGTGCCATTTCGGGCACCACTTCAACCAGAAGCATAGCGGTAAACATCAACGCGCAGCCGGCGTAGCCGAGCGGTGGCATGGTTTCGCCCAGCATCAGGGCGCCGAGCGAGGCGCCGAAGAGCGCTTCAGAGGACAGGAAGATCGCTGCCTGCGACGGGGTCGTGTATCGTTGGCCGATGATCTGCAGCGAAAAGGCGACACCCGAGGAGAAGAGACCGACATACAGGATCTCGGGGGCGGCAGCCCACACCGCCTCCCAGCTGATCGGTTCCGCGACGATGCCAACGGCCAGCGCGCAGGCGCCGGCCACGGCAAACTGGGCGGTCGAGAGTGCAAGCGGACGACCGGTTTCGGATACCGTAGTGCCTGCCAAAGTGATCTGCCCGGCCCAGAAGATTGCGCAAACGACCGTCAACAGATCGCCGGTCGTCAGGGCCGAGAGCTGTCCGCCCGACAACAAGTAGATGCCGGATACGGCCATGATCGCACCCGGCCAGATGACCCAGTGCGGAGAGCGGCGGAGGAAGATAACGGCGATCAAGGGGACGATCACGACATAGAGCCCGGTAATGAAACTCGAATTCGTCACCGTCGTCGTCTGCAGGCCGATCTGCTGCGTTGCGGCGCCGCCGAACAGCGCAAGACCCGTCAGCAGATAGAGCTTGAGATGGTGCGGCGCGGTCTTGACTGGCGCCTTGCGTGCCTCGAGCAGCATGAACGGCAGAACCGCCACTGCAGCAATCATGAAGCGCAGGCCAATGAACCAGAACGGACCGATCGCCTTCATTGCCGTTGACTGCGCGACAAAGCCGCCGCCCCAGATGGCAGCTGCAAGCAATAGAAGGAGGTTCGCCTGAATGCGCGTCATTTCGTCCTCTGGGCGGGAGCGGGAGAGTATGGCCCGAGCGTTAACAGTTGCCTTTCGTTTGAGCAAGGGTGAAGAATGTCGCCACAGCGTGAGCGCCTGAAGGCAAACGGATGACAACGAAAGCGGTTTCATCTCCGGACGAAGAGGCTGCGCCGTCACCGCGCCGACATGATGCGCCGGCGGGGTATTCCGGCAGTTCACTGACGCGAAAGCTGGGCTTGAGGGAAGGGCAGGCGGCACTGTTGATCGGCGTGCCCGAGATCACCGAGATACAAGGCTTTGACCACTTCTCCTCTGTCGAGACTGCTTTGCCACCAATGATCGAGCGTCGCTTCGACTATGGCCACGTTTTTGAAACGCGCCGGCCAGTTCTGGAAGACATGGCACCGGTTCTGTCGGGCGTCCTTAAACCCGACGGGATGCTGTGGATTTCCTGGCCCAAGAAAGCGGCGCGGGTGCCGACGACAATCACCGAAGACGTCCTAAGATCGATTTTCCTGCCTTTGGGACTGGTTGACGTCAAAGTTTGCGCCATAGACGAAACATGGTCCGGCCTGAAGTTCGTGATTCGAAAGGAACTGCGCGCCGGTCCTTAGGCTTTGCATCAACCATTGTTGGCCGGCGCTCGGGACACTCTCAGCAAGGCACCATCATCTTCATCCGTAAGGATCAGCAAGGCGCCGTCCGGTGCGATGACCACATCGCGCATGCGGCCATAGGAGCCGTCGAATATCCGCTCCTCGGCGACGAAGGCTCCGCCATCATTGCGCTGCATACGCGAAAGTAGCTGAAACTTCAGCGCAGCAACGAGAAAGTTGCCATCCCATTCGGGGAACATCTTGCCGCGATAAATGGCCAGTGCTCCCGGCGCTATGGACGGGTCCCAATAATAAAGAGGTTGTTCAAGTCCTTCCTTGGCCGTGCCTTCGCCGATCTCGGCGCCGGAATAATCGCGGCCATAGGTGATGATCGGCCAGCCGTAGTTCTTGCCGGGTTCGATGGAGTTGATCTCATCACCGCCACGGGCACCGTGCTCAGCCGTATAGAGCTTGCCGTCGGCGGCATCGAAGGCGATGCCTTGCGGATTGCGATGGCCTTTCGACCATATTTCCGCAAGCGCCTTGGCGCCGTCCTTGAAAGGGTTGTCATCAGGAATGCTGCCATCAGCGTTGATGTGAATGATGGAGCCGGCGTCGTCCTTCCAGTCCTGGGAGCGATCCCTGTCGCCGCGATCGCCGATGCTAATGAAAAGCGAGCCGTTCTTGGCGAAGGCGATGCGAGAGCCGTACTGGATGTTGCCGCTGGTAAAACGCTTCATCGCAAAGATGGATCTGACGTCCTCGAGGCTTGTTCCGTCTTTTGACAGCGTGGCGCTGAAGACCTCAGTGCCGGAGCCATCCTTGGCCCTTGTCGCAGCGGTGAGGAATATCCTGCGGCTCATTCCAAAATCAGGCGCGAGCGCAACGTCCATCAGGCCTCCTTGGCCGCGGGCATTGACATCAGGGACGCCGGCGATGGGGGTGGAGAGCTTGCCGTTGCGGATGATGCGCAGCCGTCCCGGTCGCTCGGTGACAAGATAGGAGCCGCCAGGAAGAACCTCCACGGCCCAAGGATGCTCGAGCCCTGTTGCAATCGTATCGACTTGCACCTCGACCGTTTTCGTCTTGACGATATCGGCAGAGAAGCCCGGGGAGGCGGCCAAGGCTGCTGTTGCGAGAAGAAATCCGAAGTGAAGCCGTGCAAGTGTCGTCATGGTCCGTCCCGTCGTCTGTCCAGATCAACGTGGAGCGTCGGTCACCTGCTTCAAGCTCATTGGCGCTGGGATAACGGCTTTGTGTTTGCCGCCGGCATGGTGCTGGTTGGCTGCTCATCGACGAGTTCCGCTTCGACGATGTAGCGCAGTGGGCCGCGTTCCGTCGCGCCGAAAGGCCAGCAGGTCGCGAGCACGAGATGGCGGCCTTGCGCTGCCGGATCAATGCCGCTTTGATCCCATGGCACGATGCGGCCTTCGCCCGCCCTGAAGGTCAAAACCTTGCCATCGCGACGTGTGACCTCGATTTCGTCGCCTGGTTTGACGTCCTTCAGCCAACGGAAATGCGTGTCGCGATGGGCGGCGATGACGGAGGTGCCCTCATCGCCGGGTTGGGGCGTATTGGCGAGCCAGGCGGGGCCGAAGGCCAGAGCCTCGCCGGAGGCGCCGGACAGGACGATCGCATGCTTGCCGAGGCGAGGCGCGGTCACTTCCGCCTCGGTCGTGAAATCCGCCCAGGGCCAAGGCTTGGTGTCTTCGCCGCGAAGTTCGGCGGCAAAGGCCCGCTTCAGGAGAATCTGCGACAATTCCGCCTTGGCCTTGATGTAGAGCCCGTCGGCCACCAGTGCCGTTCCGTACAGCGCGAGGGCGGCGATGCACACAGCAATGGCCTTCTCGACGATGGAGAGACGGGGCAGGAGCGTGCGGCTTTCCTGCGCCGTCGTAGTATCGTAAGCGGTCGCCGCCGCCGTCGCCATGGCGAGTTCGAGGTAGGTCGGAAGCGGGCCGAACTCGTCCACTTCCTGGTTTCGAACTCCGGCTCGCGAGCTCACTGGCGTCATTGCCTGGCCTCTGCGAAGACGCCGCGTACGCGCCGGCGCCAAATGGCAAACCCGCTTGCCGCGATCAGTGCGGCTAGAAGCATGACGATGCCGCGGACGATCTGCTCGTCTGCACGCGTTGCGGTTTGCGGCAGCTTTACCGACGCGGACTTCTGGGCAATCAGCCCGGCTGCCTTCGCCGTAGGTGCGGCAGCCATGCGCGATGCCGCCAGCTGCGCAAACTCCTGCCGGGGCGTCGCCATCGCATGATCGGGCGGGCTGGTCGGGGCCGGGGCTTCCTCACCGAAGACCTTCTCGAAATCCCAGCCATCAGGCAGGTTAAGCGGCAGCTTTGCCGAGCCGACGGGCTCGCCTGCAGGACGCGATGGCGTGACGTCGACCGCGACGAGGCTCGTTACACGCGAGACGAGGTGGTGGGCGAGCGCTACCGTCTCGATGTCCTTGTCGAGCGAAGCGCGGTCCTGCCGTTGATAGGCGCGGGCTTCGAGATCGTCGATCTTGCGCCGCGCCCAGAGCTTCGAAATTCCCTGGCCATCGGCGGCATTGGCGATATCCATATCGACACGCCAGGGCTGAACGCCGGTCTTGCCTATGATCTGGAGCTTGCCGGTGGGTTTTTCTTCCGGCAGTTCGGCGGTCAGAACGACCGGCTCGCCCGCATAGAGGTCAGGCATGGGGTTCGGCGTAATGTCCTCGGCTTTTGCGCCTTCGAAGGTTACCGCGATGTCGGTCATTGCCGGGTTTTGAAGCTTCGCAAAAAGCTCGCCCATGCGGCCAGCGACCTGGTCGGCGGAGCCGATCTGGGTAAAGGTGCCGCGGCCCATCTCGGCGGCTTTGGTCATGAAATAGGAGTTTGGCGCCGAGCCGATGCCGACGGTGAAGACGCGCGCGTCGCCACGGTTCTGGCTGATCTCGGCAAACAACTGCTGTTCGTTGCCGATTGCGCCGTCTGTCAGGAACACCACCTGGCGAAGCGCGCCGCTGGCGACAGGGCCCTGGTTGCGCAGCGCATCTTGCAGCGCCGGCAGCATTTCGGTACCGCCATCGGCGGTCAGTCCGCGAACGTAGCCGATGGCCTTCTCGCGATTGTCGGGTGAGGCGGCAACAAGGCCGTTGAAGTAATCGGTCGTCGTATCGTCGAAGCGGATGACGTTGAAGCGGTCGTCGGGGTTGAGCTTCGAGATGGCGAGCGCCAGGCTTTCCTTCGCCTGCGCGATCGACGGGCCGGACATGGAGCCGGAATTGTCGATGACGAAGACGACTTCGCGCTTGGCTGCCGGCGACGATGTATCGGGCGTTGCCGGCGGTGTGACGAAGGCGAGCAGGTAGGTCTTGCCGTTGATGACCTCGCGGAAAAGCCCGGCACTTGGCGTCTTGCCAGGCGCGGCCTTCCAGATGAGTTCGAAGTCCTTGTCGGCCGGAACGCTCTCTCCCGTAAGCGAGATCGTGCGGCTCTGGTCGCCGTCCTGCTTGATGTCGACGTCATGGAAGGAAGATTTCACGTCGCCCAGCGGAAAGCCGGCCTTGAGGTCGACGGTGAGCGCAACGGGGTTAATCTTGGCGTTCTCACGCGCATCGAGAACCGGCGCCTCGATCTTCTCTCGGTTTTCCACCGGGTCGGTCGGGACCGCGAAGCCGGCCCCATTGTTGAATTCCACGGTCTGGACGATCGGCGCCGGATTGTAGCGAGGGGCGACGACCATCGGGAAGCGCAGCGAGAACTCGCCGCCGGACTGGTGGACAGCCTGCTGGTACTCGATCTGCACGACAATCGTTTCGCCGGGGCCGATGTTGGCGACCTGGTTGGTGAAGATGTTGGGTCGCTGCTGCTCGACAAGGGCGGCCTTCTTGCCTTCCGCCTTTGCCTGCTCGTAGATCTCGCGCGCCTCCTGGCGCGGCTTGATCTGGCCCTCGATGAAGCGCTCGCCGATCTGCATCTTCAGCACGTCGACGGCTGAGTTTTCCGGAAGCGGAAAGACGTATGTGCCCTCGACCCAACCCTTGCTCGGGTTCTGGAAGCGCTGCGTGACCTTGACGCGGGCGATGGGGCCGGAGACGTCCATCTGCACATCGGTCTTCAGGCGCGGTGCCTCGACAAAGAAGCCGGGTTCCTTGGCGGGAAAGAGGAGGGAGCCGCTGTTGACGTCGTTTGGCCGAACGAGGCCGGCGAGCTGCTCGACCTTTTGCTGGCTTTCTTCGGCGTAAACCGTCGTGACGAGCCCGAATGTCATAAGGATCGACGCGGCGAAAGCCACGAATGCAACCAGCAATGAGATGGATACGCGACTGGCGCGAAGGCGCCTTATGACAAACTCGTCTTCCAAAAACATGGTATGCCCTCAATAACCAATGTCGGATGCACCAAGATGCGGCTTCGATCTCGGCGCGCTCGCGACCGAATTGCGGCATGCCGCGGCATTTGTTGCGGCCAATTCGTGGCAAAGCCTGAAAAAGGCGAAGTTTTTGATTTCAGGGCGTAAATCGGGTTCTCTTCAGAAATCGATTCAAGTGCTTCGCAAAATGATTCATCGGGCCGAGTGGGCGATGTCGCGAATCGACAATCGCATGAGCCAACCGATCACGAAGAATCATTGGCACCATCACGCCTTTGCGCTTGAAATGCCTGCTCACATTGGACATAGAGCTTAACGCAGAATTCCGGTCCCGGCTTTCTGCCCAAATCAACCGTATAGGACCGATATCATGGCCTTTCTTGCCGATGCTCTTTCCCGTGTGAAGCCTTCAGCCACCATCGCCGTTTCCCAGAAAGCGCGCGAGCTGAAAGCGAAAGGACGCGATGTGATTGGCCTCGGCGCCGGCGAGCCGGATTTCGATACGCCAGATAATATCAAGAAGGCGGCCATCGACGCGATCAACCGCGGCGAGACAAAGTACACGCCAGTTTCCGGTATCCCTGAACTGCGCAAGGCGATTGCCGCGAAGTTCAAGCGCGAGAACGGCCTGGAATACTCCTGGGAGCAGACGATTGTCGGCACCGGCGGCAAGCAGATCCTCTTCAATGCCTTCATGGCGACGCTGAACCCGGGCGATGAAGTCGTCATCCCGGCGCCGTACTGGGTGTCCTACCCGGAAATGGTGTCGCTGTGCGGCGGCACCCCTGTCATCGTCTCGGCGACGCAGGAAAACAACTTCAAGCTCCAGGCCGCCGATCTCGACAAGGCGATCACGCCGAAGACGAAGTGGTTCGTCTTCAACTCACCGTCCAACCCGTCGGGCGCTGCCTATACGCATGCCGAACTCAAGGCACTGACGGACGTGTTGCTGAAGCATCCGCATGTCTGGGTGCTGACCGACGACATGTACGAGCATCTGACCTATGGCGACTTCAAGTTCGTCACGCCTGTCGAAGTCGAGCCGAAGCTCTACGATCGCACGCTGACGATGAACGGCGTCTCCAAGGCCTACGCGATGACCGGCTGGCGTATCGGCTATGCGGCAGGTCCGATCCAGCTCATCAAGGCGATGGACATGATCCAGGGGCAGCAAACCTCGGGTGCGACGTCGATCGCCCAGTGGGCTGCCGTCGAAGCGCTGAACGGCACGCAGGATTTCATTCCCCAGAACAAGAAGATCTTCGAAGGCCGCCGCGACCTCGTCGTGTCGATGCTGAACCAGGCCAAGGGCATCACCTGCCCGTCTCCGGAAGGTGCGTTCTACGTCTATCCGTCCTGCGCCGGCCTGATCGGCAAGACCGCACCCTCTGGCAAGGTCATCGAGACGGACGAGGACTTCGTGTCCGAGTTGCTTGAAAGCGAAGGTGTAGCCGTCGTTCACGGCTCGGCCTTCGGCCTTGGCCCGAACTTCCGCATCTCCTATGCGACCTCGGAAGCGCTGCTTGAGGAAGCCTGCAAGCGCATCCAGCGCTTCTGCGGCGCCTGCAAGTAAGCAATTCAGGAACGACTGCGTGAGCCCGCCGGAAACGGCGGGTTTTTGTTGGTCGGACGTTGCCAAGGCGCTGAGATGAAAAGTCTACCGAATTCCCGGTCACAAGTGCCATGTTGCGTACCCAGTACCGCAAGGCGAGGGCCGGCCCGCTGGGATCGCTTCAACCAACCAAGGGTCCCAAATGTGCGACAAGTGTCCCTTGGTCATTCCTTGATCGGCGTTGCATGGGAAGACTTCCCGGCCCGCGCGTGCGCTTCTTGCTCAAGGCGCATCGCTCTCAGTCGAGCGGTCTTCTCATCTCTGGCGGTCGCGACGGCGTCGATTTTCAATGCTTCCTGCGTGCGGGACAACATCTGTGTCTGTGTCAATCCGAACGCCGCTTCTGCGCGTTCGCGGCTTTTGCTCCATGGTTCATGCATCCGATGGTCCTCGTTGTAGGGTTGGTTTTCGGTACGGGCTTTGGTGTAGGAAAAAGGAAACTGCGATCGATCTGCTATTGGAAATCCGACAGTTTCAGGACGATCAAATTCTCTCGTTTAGAGCCATAGACGCGTTTGGCGACATCTAGAATTCGGGTTCGAAGCCCGTCAAATCCCGCGAGATAGTCGCGTTCCGATGTTGCTGCCGGGCAAGGTCCCTTCGTCAGCACGTCAATATCCATCGAGAAACGAATCTCGAACATACCATCATGGCCGAGGAAGCGGATGCGCCTGGCGGTTTCGTCATAGCTTCTGGCGCGGTTGGGAAATGCGATTGCCATAGTGCTCTTCTTATTCCTCCGGAACGCGTTGTCGAATGGCGGCCGCTCGTTAGCCGCAACGCTCGGTTGTACTGGCATCCTTGGCCAAGGCTGTTTCAATTTCCTGCGAAGGCACACTCAATCGCTGCCTGGTGCCGCTATCCGTTGCAATCGCCGGTATTTCGAGATGGGTATTGGTTCTCCTGAAGGCGCAGAATGATAGGCCTTCGATCTCTTCTTCGTCGACAATCAGCCGATAGGTCCCCGCTTCCAACGGGACTACCAGCGAGCTCAGAACGAAGGGGTGAGCAAACGTTATTTCAGTTTCTCTGGTGCGCTCTGCCATGGTGACCTCGAATGAAAGGGCCCTCGGTAATGAATTGTGGGTTCACAACGGCTGCTCCTACCAAAGGACACCGCGGAACGTGACATAGGCGATGAATGCCAGGCTGACTGCCGGGGTCGACTTGATAAGAAAATCGACATAGCGGAAGCGCAGAGCTTCCCGCATCACATTTTCCATAAACTGTATGCTGGAGGCGGAAGACATGCTGTCCTCCTTCGTTGGGGCTGGAACGCTTCTGATCGTCCGCACCCGGCAGCGCCCGTTTCAGATGCTGCCGATACCATAAAGATGGTGCGCGCGTATACGAATTGCAAGGTGCGATCTCCTGGCCGTAGCGACAGAACGATCGGACAGGTTCCACAGAATCAAAGTCCCAATGCCGACAGCATCAGGAACGTCGCGAAGAGGATGAAATGCGTCATGCCTTCGATGGCATTGGTTTCACCGTCGTTGAGGTTGATGGCTGCCGCAATCAGGGTGATCGCCACCATGACAGTCTGGACCGGTGTCATGGCCATGATGAAGGGTTGACCGGTATAAAGCGCGATCGCCTCCATCACCGGAACCGTGAGGATGACAGTCGATAGTGAAGCACCCATGGCGATATTGACGGTCGCCTGCATGCGGTTGCGCAGCGCTGCACGCAGCGCCGTCAGGATTTCGGGCGCCGCGGAAATCGCTGCGACGACGATGGCGGTCAGGGCAACGGGAGCGTCGGTATCCCGCAGGCCCTCCGTCATGAAGGTGGACATGAACTCCGCAAGGAGGCCGATGATGACCACGCCGATCAGGATCGTGGCGATCGAGGCGGCCGTGGAATCCTCGGTCGAATGCTCCTGCGGATCGGTCTTCTTCCGCTCGCTGCGAGGATAGGCATAGCTGAAGAAGTAGCTATGCTGACCCACCTGCATACGCAGGAAGAGGCCGTAGAGGGCGACCATAGCCAGGATGGTGAAGGCGGAGTAGTAGTGCCACTTATGCGCCGGCACGAATTCCGGAACGATCATCGAGATGCCCATGGCAGTGAGGATCATAACGCCATAGGTCTTTCCCGAGTTGTCATTGTATGGCTGCTCTCCGTGTTTCAAGCCACCGAGCAGGGCGGCGAGGCCAAGGATGCCGTTGATGTCGAGCATCAGGGCTGCATAGATCGTGTCGCGAACGAGCGTGGGGGAGCTTTCGCCACTCATCATGATCGCGAGGATGATCACTTCCACGGCAACGGCCGACAGTGTCAGGATCATCGTGCCATAGGGATCGCCAACCTTGATTGCCAGGATCTCCGCATGATGGGCGACGCGAACCGAGGCAACGACGATGGTGGCGACAAGCGCTGCGGCCGCGATGAGCGATATGCCGCGGCCCATCTCAAGAACCGTATGCTCCGACAGGTACGCGAAAGCGGCGACGACCATCGCCAATACCAAGAACATTTCGTCTTTCAGTCGCGACACAATTTTCACGGAAAGCTCCGATCTTGATTCATCTGGAAAGTCTAAAGCGATGATTTTGCATGGCAAGCGAGCATGCGGAGAGGTGCGTTTGCAGTCTTGAGAATTTAATGGAATACTAACGCATCGGTCAGCCGGAAGCATATCGCGGCGCCCACTCGTCTCTTGCAACGCGGCCCGCGCAGAACTGGATGCAATCCGGTCAGTGTTCGGGCGCGAACAAGAAGAGGAGTGAAATGCATGGTCAAGGTGGTCTACGAGGTCGTTCCTCACGACGGGGGCTGGGCCTACCGGTTGGGCAATGTCTATTCCGAAGCATTTCCCACACACTCCGAAGCACTCGAAGCAGCCCGTATCGTTGCGGCCGAACAGCAGGTTGGCGGTGATTCCGCGGAGATCAGCTGGCAGGATGATAAGGGCAAATGGCATGAGGAGTATGCCGAAGGCGGGGACCGGCCGGAGACCGAGGTTGTCGACGGCACCTGGAAAAGCCATTCCAGCGAAGCCTCGCCCCGCGCATGAGCCTGCGTTTATCATGCATGCGATGATCAGCCCGGGCGTTTGCGCGCCGTTCCGCTCACGTAATTCATCAGGCCGTCTACCAGCGCGTCGAACGTGACACGGTAGCGGCGCGCCGTTTTGATCCCCGCATGCATGACGACCCAGGTGTCGAGAGGTATCCGGAAAAGCTCCGGCAGGACGGGCAACAGATCCGGGTCCCGTGCCGCAAGGCCCGTCTGGCAGATCCCAATCCCCAGGCCGGCGCGAATTGCCGAGATCTGCGCGAGCGGGTTATCACTTTTAAAAGCGAAGGCGAGCCCGTCCGGCAATGGAAAGCGCGCCATCATGGTCCGGATATAGGCCGTTTGCCGGTCGAAGCCGACAAGGCGGTGTCCTGCGAGGTCAGCGATCTCCTCCGGCATGCCATGTTGCTCGATGTAGCGACGATGGGCGTGAAAGCCGAGCGGTATTTCTCCGATGCGGCGGCCGAGTAGCTGATCCTGAGCCGGCTCTGCCATCCTACGGCGATATCCGCCTCCCGATTGAGTAGATCCTCGATGGCGTCCGACGCCGAGAGCTCGATGTTGAGGTCGCGATGGGCCGCCATTAGTGGCGCGAGGATCGGTGGCAGAACCTCGACACCGATGACCTCGCTGGCACTTATCCGGACTGTGCCAGCGACCCGCTCTCGATGTCCCGATGCAGTTCGCAGCAGGGCGGCGGATGTCGCCGCGAGCGTTTCCGCGTAGGGCTTCAATTCGAGCGCCGCATCGGTCGGCAATAGACCGTTCGGCGAGCGGACGAAGAGCTGCGAGCCGATTGCGTCCTCGAGCGCATCGATGTGCCGCCCGACCGTCGGCTGCGTCAGGCCCAGTTCACGGGCCGCCGCCGAAAGCGATCCTTGCTCCAGGACGGTCAACAGCGTTCGGTAGACATGCCAGTCCGGTTCTCTGTTCATGCATTCATGTATATCTGCGCAACGAATTTCGTCAATTTTGTTTGTGTCGGAACATAGGCATGATCGGCTTCAGTCGAAATTGACGGAGACCATCATGACGGAACAGTACGGACGGGTTGCTCTGGTGCTCGGTGCAACGGGTGGGATCGGAGGCGAGGTCGCGCGCAAGCTCGCCGCACGCGGCTGGCAGGTGAGGGCGCTGAACCGGGATGCAGCCAAGGCCCGCGCGAAAGCGCCGAATTTCGAGTGGCTCCCGGGCGATGCGATGAACGCCACCGATCTGATGACGGCGGCGCAAGGTGCCAGCCTTATCATTCACGCCGTCAATCCGCCGGGCTACCGCGATTGGGAAAAGCTCGTCCTCCCGATGCTCGACAACACCGTCGCAGCCGCGAGTTCGGTCGGCGCATGCATCGTTCTGCCGGGCACAGTCTATAATTTTGGACCGGATGCCTTTCCGGTCCTTCGGGAAGACAGCCCGCAGCATCCCGTGACGAAAAAGGGAGCGATCCGTGTCGAAATGGAACGACGCCTAGAGACTGCCTCGCGAACCGGCGCGCGGGTCATCATTGTCCGTGCTGGCGATTTTTTCGGACCGGGGGCTGCCAGTAGCTGGTTCTCACAAGGCATGGTCACGCCGGGAAAGCTGCTGACCACCGTCAAGAATCCAGCGCGGTGCGGCGTCGGGCACCAATGGGCCTATCTGCCTGATGTTGCCGAAGCGATGGTCCGTCTCGTCGAATGCGGTGATCGCCTGCCATCCTTTGCCGTCTATCACATGGACGGCTTTTGGGATGCCGATGGTTGTCAGATGGTGGCTGCTATCAAACGGGTGGCGGGCAGCACCATAAAGACGCAGGCCTTTCCCTGGTGGATCGTGCCGCTGGCCGCTCCATTCGTCACTTTCATGCGTGAACTGAAGGAGATGCGCTACCTCTGGCGGGAGCCGCTGCGGATGTCGAATGAACGATTGATCACCGAGCTCGGCAGCGAACCCCATACGCCGATCGACGAAGCTGTTCGCGCGTCGTTGGTCTCGCTCGGCTGCCTGCCGACAGCTGGTCAGGAGGGCGAAGCACGCGTTTCGGTACAGGCTGTTCACTAGCTCAAAGCAGCGGCGCACTGGGCGAACGATGCGCCTAGTCCCGCTGTAATTCAGCTAGCGCGATGCGCGCCACAGCGAGTGGACTTTCGGCCAGTGCCGTCGATCCATCGCTAAGAAACCAGGCGGCTGACAGGCCCGAATAGGCGGCAATCCATTGGAGCAGTCGCTTCGGCTCAAGGCCAGCCTCGGAGGCGACAAGTCGAAGCTGTCTCTGCAGACGACCGGGAGCGCTTATTGTCGGAAGGTCTTCGTTGGCGAAGATATTGGCGTAATCAAAGCCGCGTTCGCCGATCAAGCCTTTTGGATCAATCGCCAACCAGCCGTGCCGTTCGAAATCGAGGATGTTGCTGTGGTGAATGTCGCCGTGCAGGACGACGGGATCGCGCGGATCGGAAAGCAGTGTTCTGGCAATCAGGTTGCACTGACCCAGTATGTGGCCATGAACCTCTGCCGCCGACGCAAGGTCGCGAAACCAGCGGGTAAGCGCAATGAGCTCCGGCCGGGGCTTTTCGCGTGGGGTGTGAAGCTTTGCGACTGTGCTGCAAATAATGCGGGTTGCCGCATCGTCCGCACCGTCTATCGCCATTGGCAGAAGCGAGCGGTGGCCCATCGCGCGCTCGAGCAGAACGGCCTCGCCGTCGTGCGCGTAGACCCTTGCCGCGCCGATGCCGTCCCACCATTGCATCAGGGCGCCACCCGCCCGCTCAGCCCAGTCCTTGGATATTTTCAGCATCGCAGGTCTGCCGTCCCACAGAACGGGCAGGAGATGGCTGGAATGGGTGATGATCGGTTCGCCGTCGATCGTCAGTCGCCAGCGCTTGATGTGCGATTCGAACATGGTGACATGCTAACCAGGCGCTGAAAAAAGAAAATCCCGCCAGATGGCGGGATCTCCGTTGGTAGGTGTAGGCTCAGGCGGCTTTTTCTTGCGTTGGATAGTCTACGTATCCGGCAGCACCGCCACCATAAAGCGTTGCCTGGTCAAGGCCGGCAAGCGGCGTGTTGTCCTTGAGGCGCTGAACGAGGTCCGGATTGGAGATGAACGGTTTGCCGAACGCAACGAGGTCGGCGCGGCCGCTTTCCACGGCGTCGATCGCCATGTCGCGGTCATAGCCGTTATTGACCATCCAGTTCGCCATGCCGCCAGCCTTCTCGTAGGCGTTGCGGAGCGCCTTGTAGTCGAAGGGCTTGTCGCCTTGCTGATAGTTGCGATCACCGCCGGTCGCGCCCTCGACGACGTGGATGTAGGTGAGGTCATACTTTGCCAGACCTTTGACCACATAAGTGAAGATCGATTGTGCATCCGGGTCGGACGAATCGTTTGCCGGCGTCACGGGTGAAATGCGGATGCCGGTGCGGCGGGCGCCGATCTCGGCCGTGATCGCATCAACGACTTCAAAGAGGAAGCGTGCGCGGTTCTCGACCGAGCCACCGTACTGATCCGTCCGGTCGTTGATACCGGAGCGCAGGAACTGGTCAATCAGATAACCATTTGCAGCGTGGATCTCGACGCCGTCGAAGCCGGCTTCAATCGCGGCGCGCGCGGCCTTCCGATAGTCTTCAACGATGCCTGGGATTTCCGAAGTTTCGAGGGCGCGCGGTTCGGACGTCGGCACGAAGCTTCCTGTGCCATCCGGGTTGACGAGATAGGTCTTGGATTTTGCGGCGGTATTCGTCGAGGAGACCGGCTTTCCGCCGTCCGGCTGCAGCGTCGTGTGCGAGATACGGCCGACATGCCACATCTGAACGACAATCCTGCTGCCCGCCGCATGCACGGCATCGGTCACACGCTTCCAGCCCTCGATCGCTTCCTTGGAATAGAGGCCGGGAACATCTGCGTAACCCTGGCCCTGATGCGTAATGGCCGTTGCCTCAGTGACGATCAGCCCAGCCCCTGACCGCTGGCGGTAGTATTCGACGTTGAGGTCGTTGGGAACGGCGCCCGGCGAGCGGTTACGCGTAAGCGGCGCCATCACGATGTGGTTCTTGATGGCGATATCGCCAACCGTTGTCGGTTCGAAAAGCTTGCTCATGGGAGTCCTTTCTTGGGTTCTGGTCTTGGGTGCTGGAAAATCACTCGGCCGTGGCGGACGCGCCTGCCGTTCGACCAAGGGATAGGGGAGGGTGGTCCTAACGCGCCCGATCAACGGACGGGGCGCGCTGGTGGTGCGAGTTGCGCAGGAGCCTGTGTTAGAAAGCGGTCCTGTCGCTCTGCGTTCAACGCAGCGAGCATGAGCGCGCTCAGGCAGTGCATCGCAAAGCCGACCGGGCACCTACAGATCCTTCGACAGTTGCTTCAAGAAAGCCGCGATGGTCTCCTCGTTGCGTTTGTAGAAGATCCACTGGCCGATGCGTCTTGTCGTCACGAGGCCGGCGCGGCTCAAGGTCCCGAGATGTGCCGAGACGGTCGACTGCGAAAGGCCGCAGCGCTCGAACTGGCTTGCGCATATGCCCATCTCAAGCGGGTGCTCCTGCGAGGAAAAGTGCTCCTCGGGGTTCTTCAACCAGCTTAAGATCTCCATCCGTGTCGGGTGGGCTATCGCCTTCAGGATCTCGTCTTTTTCCATCGCCGTTCATCGAATTATAAATCGTCTTCAGGCGATATATGGATTTACCATTCTCGATATGCAAGTCACGACGGCGTGAATTGTTGCATTTCCCGGCCTGGCTAAATTTTGGGCAAAAAAAGAGGGCCACCGAAAGATCGGGGCCCTTTAAAGGTGTGAAGGTCAATAAACCTCCAGAGGGGAACAGCTAACGCGGTGGCACTGGGAGAGAAGCCACCAAATGCATCAGCTGAGTGGGATATGATGCTTTGAGAGGCAGATTTCAATGCATGTTTGCGCATGCCTGCTATGCGCTGCACAATTTTCTGCTGCGGTGCGAAAAAATCGGGCAAAAAAAGAGGGCCACCGAAAGATCGGGGCCCTTGTAGGTGTGAAGGTCAAAACCTCCAGAGGGGAACAGCTAATGCGGTGGAACTGGGAGGAAAAGCCACCGTGTGCATCAGCTGTAAGCGATATGGTGTTTTAATAAGCAGACGGCAACCCCAATTTATGCATGCCAGACATGCATGCATTGCACGGCTTGTATTTCCGGGCCGAGCAACTAGAAGTTCCAGTTGCGCGCCTTGCTGACAATGAAGTCGCGGAATGCCTTCAGCTTCGCCGCATTCTTCATCTCGTCGGGATAGCAGAAGTAGGTGTCGAACGACGGCACGTCTGCGTTGATCGGCAGCTGGATGAGGCCAGGGTCGCGTCCGACGATGTAGTCGGGCATGCAGGCGATGCCCATTCCGAGCAGGCAGGCGCGCTTGATCGAGGTTTGGCTGTTGATCTGCAGATGCGGGATGCGCTTGTTGTCGGACGAGCGTCCGGCGACCTCAAGCCAGTTGACGTCAAGCAGGTAGCTCGGTGCGGGTTCGCCGAATGTGATGATGCGATGGTTGTCGAGGTCTTCGACCGTCTGTGGCTCGCCATGGCGGTTGATATAGGAGGGGGCCGCATAGACGTGCATGTGAACGGTGAACAGCTTGCGCTGGATCAGATCGGATTGAACCGGTTGCCGCAGGCGGATGGCGCAATCCGCGTAGCGCATGTTGACGTCCACTTCCTCGTTGTCGAGGATCAGTTGGATCTGGACGTCCGGATAGAGCTGCATGAACTCCTGGATCTTGTCCGTCAGCCACCCTTGGCCGAGACCGACCGTGGTGGTGACGCGCAGCTTTCCGGTCGGCGTTTCCGTCGTTTCGGTCAGCTGCATCTTCACCGTTTCCAGCTTCAGCAGCACGTCGTGAGCGGTCCGATAAAGCAGTTCACCCTGTTCCGTCAGGATCAGGCCGCGCGCATGGCGGTGGAAAAGCTTGGTGCCGACATCCTGCTCGAGCGCGCTGACCTGACGGCTGATCGCAGACTGGGACAGATGCAGTTTATCCGCCGCATGCGTGAACGAACCCGCTTCGGCAGCCGCGTGAAAGATACGCAGCTTGTCCCAATCCAATGGCATTCCCCCACCCCTCATAGCCGATCCTACTCCGCGGCAACGGCGACGGGCATATGGCCCGTCAGATATCGTTCGGCTTCGAGAGCTGCCATGCATCCCAGACCGGCGGCGGTAATCGCCTGGCGGAACGTATCGTCGGTCACGTCACCTGCGGCATAAACGCCCTCCAGGCTGGTTGCCGTCGAATCCGGCGCGGTCCAGAGATAGCCGTTGTCCTTCAGCTTCAGCTTACCCTTGAAAAGCTCGGTCGCCGGCGCGTGGCCGATCGCAACAAAGACGCCGTCAACAGCGACCTCGGTCGTCGCACCGGTCCGCGTGTCACGCAGCCTAGCGCCTGTAACGGACGGCGGCATCGGCGGCTTGGCCGGCGTGCCGGTGATCTCGGCAACCTCGGTGTTCCAGAGCACTTTGACATTCTCCTTCGAGAACAGACGTTCCTGAAGGATTTTTTCCGAACGGAAGCTGTCGCGACGATGCACGACCGTCACCGACTTCGCGATGTTGGACAGATAGAGGGCTTCCTCGACGGCGCTGTTGCCACCGCCAACGACGATCACATCCTTGTTTCGGTAGAAGAAGCCGTCGCAGGTCGCACAGGCCGAGACGCCGAAGCCCTGGAAATGCTGCTCGCTTTCGATGCCCAGCCACTTGGCCTTGGCGCCGGTTGCGATGATCAGCGTATCGGCCGTCCAGACCTGGCCGCTATCCGTGCGCGCCACGAACGGGCGCTGGTTCATTTCGACTTCGGTGACGATGTCGTTGACGATTTCTGCGCCGACATGCTTTGCCTGCTGCAGCATCTGGTCCATCAGCCAGGGCCCCTGGATGGGATCGGCAAAGCCTGGATAATTCTCCACGTCAGTCGTGATCATCAGCTGTCCGCCTTGCTCCATCCCGGCGATCAGCACGGGCTTCAGCATTGCACGGGCTGCATAGACGGCAGCCGTGTAGCCGGCAGGGCCGGAGCCGATAATGAGCACCTTGGTATGGCGGGCGGACATGGGTATTTCCTTTCGACTGTCGGGAGCGGCGGCTAGAAAGCGAATAGGGCCGTTTCCATTCGCCATTTATGAACGTCCAGTGCTTTTATTCAAGGGCAGCCTTGCGTTACCAACAAGGCTTTGTCGACACACTGTGTAACAATCCATCGCTTAGGTGAAACTTTCTTGCGTATTGCGCCGCTTTATATAGAAGCTGGCAGCCACGAATTAAAGGAAGGACAGGATCGTGCTTCGCGCCGAACTCGATGCCATCGATATAAAGATATTGCGTGAGCTGCAGGCGGACGGCCGCATGACCAATGTCGAGCTTGCCGACCGCGTCGGCATTTCGGCGCCACCTTGCCTGCGCCGCGTGCGAAAGCTCGAAGAGACTGGCGTCATCGAAGGCTACCATGCGATGCTGAATAGCCCGAAGCTCGGCTTCGATCTCGTCGCCTTCTGCATGGTCGGCCTCAAGCATCAGTCGGAAGCCAATCTCAAGGCGTTCGCCGCCGCGACGGCGCAGTGGCCGCTGGTTCGTCAGGCCTGGATGGTTTCCGGAGACAGCGACTTCCTCCTCCATTGTGTTGCAGAGAACCTGACGGGGTTCCAGGACTTCGTCATCGAGGTGCTGACGGCCAACGAGCACGTGGATACGGTGCGCACGATGCTGACAATCCGGCAGGTCAAACGCGTGGGCCTGGTCGAAGTCTGAGCGGCCAACGAGCAAGCGATGCTCTATGAATGGAACGGCTTATGCCTTAAGGAAGGCGCTTTGCTAGCCGATCGCCGCGGATGAAGATACGAAGATCATTCCATGACCAAATTGCCCATTTCCGCGTTCATCATTTGCCTGAACGAAGAAACGTATCTCGGCAATTGCATCGAGAGCTTGGATAGGTGCGCGGAGATTGTTGTGGTCGACTCCGGTTCGACGGATGGCACGGTCGCTCTGTTGCAGTCTTACATCGACCGGGGATGGCCGATCCGGCTGTTTCACGAGAAGTGGCGTGGTTATGCCGGGCAGAAACAATTCGCGCTCGATCGGTGCACTCAGCCATGGCGCTTGAATGTCGATGCCGATGAGCGGCTCGATGCGTCCCTGCGAAAGCTTCTGCCGGAGCTGATTGCCGCTTCTGAGGATATTGTCGGATGGCGCGTGGCGCGTCGTCCCTACCTCATCGGTTACGGATACACGCCTGAATATGTTCACGAGAGAAAGAATCTACGGCTCATCCGCAAGGGCAGAGGTGCCTATGATCTCGCGCAAGCCGTTCATGAAGGCATCGTGCCGACCGGGCGCGTGGAGGATGCGAAGACAGGTAGCCTCCTTCACTACAGGCCACTGGTCATTGATGAACAAATCCTGAAAGAAAACAAATACTCGACCCTGAAGGCTGACCAGCACTTCGACCTGGGCGAGGGGACGACGTTCGTCAGGCTTCTTTTCAGTCCGCCAATTTATTTCCTACGGCTGTATTTCCACAACGGTTTATGGCGCTGTGGGCCGTCGGGCTTTATCGAGGCTATGACCGGCGCTGTGTACGCCTTTCTCACCCAAGCGAAGCTGTATCAACGTCAGGTCGCGCAGCGGCACCCGAGCTTTGATGACGCAGGAAGACATTAAGGTCCAACCGCGATGAAAGTGATGCATATTCATTTCGGCAAGGAGGGCGGAGCGGAGCGCTTCTTTGTCAACCTCGTCAATGCGCTCCACGAGCGCGGGATCGAGCAGCGCGCGCTCATTCGGCCCGATCGCAGCTGGCGCAAGGACATAGAAAAATGCGGCGAGGTTTACGAGGGTACATTCCGGCGCATTTCGCTCTCGCGTTTTGTCTTGTCGGCGCGCATGCGCGCCATCCTTAATGAATTTCAGCCTGATGTGATCATGTCGTGGCAATTGCGCGCGAGCCGCTTCATGCCGCGGTACAAGAACGCTCGGCGCATTTCGCGGCTCGGTGACTATCCGGAACACCTCGGCTACTATCGCAATTCCGAAACGCTCATCTGCATCACGCCTGATATTGCCAGGCGAGTGCGCGAACTTGGTTGGACGCGTGGCGTCGAGGTGATTGCCAACTTTACGCGTTCCGCTCCCAGTGCGCCGATCGCCAGGGAAGCGCTGCAGACGCCCGCGGACGCTTTCGTTGTGATCGGCATGGGGCGCTTTGTAAAGCGGAAGGGCTTCGACGTTCTTATAAAGGCGATTGCAAGAACGCAGGGCGCGTTCCTGTGGTTGCTGGGCGACGGACCGGAGCGGGAGAACCTTGAAAAACTCACCGACGATCTCGGCCTTGGAGACCGCGTGCGGTTTGCTGGGTGGCAGACCAACGCCTATGCCTATCTTGCCTCCGCGGATGTCTTTACGGTCACCTCGCTTCACGAACCGCTTGGCAATGTGTGCCTCGAGGGCTGGGGGGCAGGGAAACCTACCATCGGCTCTCGCGCCGAGGGGCCGAGCTGGGTGATGACCGATGGCAAGGATGCGTTGATGGTCGAATGCGGCGACGTCGAGGGGCTTGCCGATGCGATCGCGCGTGTTCGCGACGAGCCGGCCTTGCGCTCCTCGTTGATCGAAGGCGGCCAAGACACGCTCATGAGCCGGTTCTCCGAGGATGCGATCACGCAAGCCTACATCCGCTTGTTTGAAACCGGGAAAAGCGAACCGTGAGGGTGATGCATTTTCATTTTGGCAAAGATGGGGGAGCCGAACGCTTCTTCGTGCATCTTGTCAATGCTTTGGCCCGGCGCAATGTCGAGCAGAGCGCTGTTATCCGGCCCAGTCGGATCTGGCGCAAGGATTTGCCGGCCTCGGTCAGGGTTTCCGAAAGCAATTTTCGTAACATTTCGCTGGATCGGATTCTTTTGCCGCTGAGAGTTGCTCGCGATGCGCGACGGATTCGACCGGATGCGATCATGGCCTGGGCACCTCGTGCGAGCGAGCTGATGCCTGACTACAAAGGATGCATTAAGATCTCCAGGCTCGGGGACTATCCAACCAATCTGAGGTACTTCAAAAATTCCGACATTCTCGTCTGCAATACGCCCGGCATCGCCGAACATGTGCGCGAGCTGGGTTGGACGCGGGGCGTAGAGGTGATCTCGAACTTCACGAGCACCGGACAGGTTACCCCGGTCGACCGCAAAGCGTTCAACACACCAGCGGATGCGCCTGTTGTGATGTCGATGGGCCGTTTCGTACCGCGCAAGGAGTTTGCGCTGCTGACTTCGGCGGTTGCGACGATTCCCGGTGTCTATTTGTGGCTCGCCGGCGAAGGCGAGGAGATGGAGAACGTCAAGAAGGTCGCGGCGGATCTTGGTGTGACGGACAGGGTGCGGTTTCTCGGTTGGCAGAAGGATACGCGGCCTTTCGTGGCGGCTGCCGATATTTTTGTCATGCCGTCAAACCACGAGCCGCTTGGCAATGTCATCCTGGAGGCATGGGCGCAGAGCAAGCCGGTCGTTTCCAGTCGCTCCGAAGGCCCCTCGTGGTTCATGCGGGATGGCGACAACGGGCTGCTGGTTGAAATCGGCGATACCGATGGTTTTGCGCAAGCCATCGAGCGGCTGATCAACGACCCGACGCTTGCTAAAAAGGTTACCGCGGGCGGTCGCGAGACGCTGATGAAGCAGTTCTCCGAAGACGCGGTTGCCAATGCCTATCTTGAGCTCTTCAAGCGCAAACCTGATGCTGCCGCCTACACCGACCGGTAGACGGCGCTGAGCTTGCGCGCTTCCCCTTCAATAGTGAAGGCATTCATCACGTGGGTGCGCGCGCGAACCGATGCGAGCTGTCGGCGGCTTTCGTCGTCCATGAAGAGACCGCAGGATTGAACCATTGCATCGAGATCGTCGCGCGGGACAATGGCGCCGGTTTCCTTGTCGCCGGTCACTAGCAATTCCGGAAACGCACCGACGTCAGTGGCGACCACGGGGACAGCGCTTGCCATTGCTTCGAGCGGCGTCAGGCCAAAACCTTCCCAACGCTGCGGAGCGATAAAAAGATCGAGCGTACGATACCAGTCGTTGATATTGGTGTGCTCACCGACAAAGAGAATGCGATCGATCAAGCTGGCGGCAGCGACACGCGCCTTCAGTTCCTTCTCGTACTCGACGTGCTGGGCGGTTGCGCGCCCGGCAATAATGGCGATCCAGTCCGGTCGAGCTGGCAGCAGGCGGATCATGCTGTCGACGAAAAGGTCCGTGCCCTTTTGGTGGCGAACCCGGCCGAAACAGCCGGCAATCTTCATCGTCGCGTTGAGACCAAGCATCTGTTTGGCTATTGCCTTGTCATCTGCCGGAGAGAAGCGGGCCGTGTCTATTCCGTGCACAACAACGGTGTTCGGCACTTCGAGATAGTCGGCCGTTTTGCCGCTTGTTGCGATCACGGCGTCCATTTTCGAAATCAGCCATTTCGTCCAGCCCGTGTGGCGGCGCTGAGAAGCCGAGGTGAAGACGATCTTTAACGGCATGCGCAAGACATCGCGCATCACAATGGCCGGAAGCATCTCGATGTTGCGGCGAGCGTGCCATATGCGGAAAGGCAGGCCGCGGGGCGTACGCCAAAGCTTCGGCAGGTCACGAAAGCGAATGTGCGGCAAGGATGCCGGAAGACCCGGTCCGAGAGCCGCAATCTTCTCGCCGAGTGCGCGCTGGACCGGGATCAGCTGAATGATGGTCGAGGTGACGCCGGAGAGCCGCTTCTTGAAGTTCGGCGCAATAATCTCGACGTCACTGACATTGACGATAGCCGGTTGGCCGCGACCTTCCACGGGTTAATCAGCCCCAAGAAATGGAAAGAACTTCGTAAGCCTTGGAGCCGCCGGGTGCATTGACCTCGATGGAGTCGCCGACTTCCTTGCCGATCAGCGCACGCGCGATCGGAGAGGAAATCGAAATGCGGCCGGCCTTAACATCGGCTTCCTGGTCGCCGACGATCTGGTAAGTCTTTTCTTCTTCCGTGTCCTCGTCGACGAGCTTCACCTTGGCGCCAAACTTAATCTTGTCGCCAGACATCTTGGACAGATCGATGACTTCGGCCCGTGCGGTCAGGTCTTCAAGCTCGCTGATGCGGCCTTCGTTGTGGCTCTGCGCTTCCTTTGCTGCATGGTATTCAGCGTTCTCGGAAAGGTCGCCGTGCGCGCGCGCCTCTGCGATCGCTTCGATGATTCGCGGGCGCTCTTCCTGCTGACGCCAGCGCAGCTCTTCCTGCAGCTTGACGAAACCACCCTGTGTCATCGGTACCTTATCAACCATTTTTCTGTCCTTCACTCCCTGCGTCTGCTTAGCTGCAGACACAAAAGAAAACAGGTCCCGAAGGGGAACTTCGGAACCGTGCAACAATCCTAGTTACTCGGCTTATAGCAGATCGCTACCGGCGATTTCCATAAAATTCGTATTCACTGGCAGCAGCCGGTCCGCCCGCACATCCTGATAGCGCAGGCAAGAGGCGGATCAAGCATGGCGGATCGCAGAAGGGGATTCTAGCCGCTAGGGAACGAAATGAGGGTTGGCGGGCAGGTTCGGTGGATCGTAGGAGCTTGCATCCTTGCGCTCTTTGACCGAGATATGGATCAGCGCATCGTCCGGAATGAAACGCCGGTCGCTCAAAGGGAAATAGATCGCACTCCGGCTGCCGTGTTTGCGCCAGGAGTTTTCCGGTACCCGCCGCGGGATACATTCAAGGACTTTCCACCCGGCGCTCATGGAATCATGGAGGGGAACGGTGGCGTCCAGCGGCACATATTTCTTCCCGCTTTTTCCAAGCACGATGTCGTTGACGGTGCGGCTGCGATAGAGGAGCCCGGCGGGCTTCGTTTCCTTGATCATCCAGGCGAGGGGGATTTTGACCGCCCCGCTCTGTGCTTCTGGATAGCCGCCGCCGATATCGCCATGCACGCCGGCAAACCACACTTCCTCGAAGTTCTGCCTTGCCGGCACCTTTGGGCGGAATGGGCGCCCCCAATACTCTTGATCCGGCATCCAGAGTTCCGGCTGGAACATCGTTCGCCGTTCATCGATCGCGACGGCGTGGCGCACCCACTCGACGCTCGGATTTTTGCGGGTGAAAGGGTGGGTCTTGAATTGCGGATGCCATTTGCCGGCCTCGATCACCGAGGCCACTGTGTCGAAGAGGCCCAGCAGCTTGATCGGCGGGCGGTCGTTTCTGAGGGTGCGCTCATAGAGACGCATGGCAGCGAAGGCCGACGGGGCATCCTCGCCGCCATCTTCTGCCGCGCCGCCAAGCTGCTCCTCCTGCGCGGGAATCCCTTTATAAGTCCTGTAGGCATAGTCGAGCAAATTGAGATGATACCGGCTCGTCAGGCCGAAGGCATGGATGAAGCCCGCCAGGACGCGCGCCGAATAGGCACCGCGGCTGAAGCCGAAGATGTAGATGCGGTCGCGATCCGGATGTCGTCCGTCCGCGTCAGGCGGGCCGCGATCGTAGTTCTCCACAAGGAAGCGGTAGGCCTCCTTGACGTTCTGATCGAGACCCCAGCCGGTCGCAAGCCCGAAAACCTCGTAGGATTTGCGAAGCAGTCTCGACCAGGCATTGGTCGCGCCGAACGTGCCGATGCCCGGATCGTAATAGACGATCTGCTCGTCCGAGCGTTTCAAGGTGCCGAATAGCCTGAGGACATTGGTCCGGTCGGCCGAAATCTCGTTCGACGTGCCGTCAAACAGAATGACAATGTTCTTTGCCATCAACCGCTCCGGATGCGCCGCCGCAAAGGTAGCATCCGGGCGGTCTTACCGCAACTTTCGGTCGTTTTAGCTTAGAAGTAGCTCTGCAGCGGACGAACTTCCAGGTTGCCGGCCCGCAGTGCCTTGATCGCCTGCGCGGCGGCCTCGGCTCCGGCCATCGTCGTGTAGTAGGGCACCTTCTGCATGAGGGTAGCCCGGCGCAGCGACTTCGAGTCGGAGATTGCCTTGTTGCCGTCGGTCGTGTTGATCACGAGCTGGACCTGGCGGTTGCGGATGGCGTCTTCGATGTGTGGGCGCCCTTCCAGGACCTTGTTGATTTTCGTCGAATCGATGCCGTTTTCAGCCAGAAAACGCTGCGTGCCGCCGGTTGCGAGAACCTTGAAGCCTTCGCCGACCAGAACGCGGATGGCCGGCAGGACGCGCGGCTTGTCCTCGTCGCGGACGGAAACGAAGACAGTGCCTTCACGCGGCAGTTCGACGCCGGCACCGAGCTGCGACTTGGCGAAGGCCAGTGCGAAATCGGTGTCGAGACCGATGACTTCGCCGGTCGAGCGCATTTCCGGGCCGAGCAGCGTGTCGACACCCGGGAAGCGAGCGAACGGGAAGACGGCTTCCTTGACGGCGATGTGCTTCAGCGTGCGTGGATCCGGCTTTTCGCCGTAAGCGGCAAAGGTCGCGTCGAGCTTCTCGCCGGCCATGACACGCGCGGCGATCTTGGCGATCGGCGCGCCGATGGTCTTGGCGACGAAGGGCACGGTGCGCGAGGCGCGCGGGTTGACTTCAAGCACGTAGACGGTGCCGTCCTTGATGGCGAACTGCACGTTCATCAGGCCACCGACGTTCAGAGCCTTTGCCATTGCCTTGGCCTGGCGCTCCAGCTCGTCGATCAGTTCCTTCGAGAGAGAACGCGGCGGCAGCGAGCAGGCGCTGTCGCCGGAGTGAATGCCGGCCTCCTCGATATGCTCCATGATGCCGGCGACGTAGACGTCGTCGCCATCGCAAAGGCAGTCTACGTCGACTTCGATGGCGTTGGTTAGGTAGCTGTCGAAGAGCAGTGGGTTCTTGCCAAGCAGCGTGTTGATCTGGCCGGTCTTGTCGTTCGGGTAGCGCTGCTTGATATCCTCAGGCACCAGCTCCGGAACGGTGTCGAGTAGGTAGGTCTGCAGCTGGCTCTCGGCGTGGATGATCTGCATGGCGCGGCCGCCGAGAACATAGGATGGACGCACGACCAGCGGGAAGCCGATCTCAGCGGCGACGAGGCGGGCCTGCTCGACCGAATAGGCAATGCCGTTGTTCGGCTGGTTGAGGTCGAGCTTCATCAGGAGTTTCTGGAAGCGGTCGCGGTCTTCGGCAAGGTCGATCATGTCAGGCGCGGTGCCGAGGATCGGGATGCCGTTCTTTTCGAGTGCTTCGGCAAGCTTCAACGGTGTCTGGCCGCCGAACTGGACGATGACGCCGACGACTTCGCCCTTTTCCTGCTCCGCGCGCAGGATTTCGATGACGTCTTCGGCCGTCAGCGGCTCGAAATAGAGGCGATCGGAGGTGTCGTAATCGGTCGAGACCGTTTCCGGGTTGCAGTTGATCATAATCGCTTCGTAGCCGGCATCCTTCAGCGCGAAGGCGGCATGGCAGCAGCAATAGTCGAATTCGATGCCCTGGCCGATGCGGTTCGGACCGCCGCCGAGGATGACGACCTTCTTGCGGTCGGAAACCTGGGCTTCGGAGCGTGCTGCGCCGACGAAGGGGGTCTCGTAAGTCGAGTACATGTACGCGGTCGGCGAAGCGAACTCGGCAGCGCAGGTGTCGATGCGCTTGAAGACCGGACGGACGTTCAGGCGATTGCGCAGCTCAGCGACTTCCTTCGGGCGCTTTCCGGTCAGCGTTGCGAGGCGGGCGTCGGAGAAGCCCATCGCCTTCAGGGTGCGCAGGTTTGCAGCGTCGGTCGGAAGGCCATGCTCGCGGATACGCGCTTCCATGTCGACGATCGCCTTGAACTGGGCGATGAACCAGGGGTCGATCTTCGAGCCTTCGTGCACTTCTTCCGGGCTCATGCCCATGCGCAGCGCCTGGGCAACCATGCGCAGGCGATCCGGCGTTGGCGTACCGATGGCGGCGCGAATGGCGTTCTGGCTGGATTCACCTTCCTCGACATCCGGAATTTCGATCTCGTCGAGGCCGGTCAGGCCGGTTTCGAGACCGCGCAGCGCCTTCTGCAGCGATTCCGCGAAGGTGCGGCCGATCGCCATGACTTCGCCGACGGACTTCATCGCGGTCGTGAGCACAGGCGAGGCGCCCGGGAATTTCTCGAAAGCAAAGCGTGGGATCTTGGTAACGACGTAGTCGATCGACGGCTCGAACGAGGCCGGCGTCGCGCCGCCTGTGATGTCGTTTTCCAGTTCGTCCAGCGTGTAGCCGATCGCGAGCTTGGCGGCGACCTTGGCGATCGGGAAACCGGTGGCCTTCGAGGCCAGCGCCGACGAGCGCGAGACGCGCGGGTTCATTTCGATGACGACGAGGCGACCGTCCTTCGGGTTGACGGCGAACTGGACGTTCGAGCCGCCGGTCTCGACGCCGATCTCGCGCAGCACCGCGATCGAGGCGTTGCGCATGATCTGGTATTCCTTGTCCGTCAGCGTCAGTGCGGGGGCGACAGTGATGGAGTCGCCGGTGTGAACGCCCATCGGATCGATGTTCTCGATCGAGCAGATGATGATGCAGTTGTCCGCCTTGTCGCGGACGACCTCCATTTCATACTCTTTCCAGCCGAGCACGGATTCTTCGATCAGCACTTCAGTGGTCGGCGAAGCATCGAGGCCGCCGGAGACGATCTCGAAGAATTCCGAGCGGTTGTAGGCAATGCCACCGCCGGTGCCGCCAAGCGTAAAGGAGGGGCGGATGATGGCTGGCAGGCCGACGTGATCGAGCGCCTGGGCGGCGATCGCCATTGCGTGACTCATGTAGCGCTGCTTACGGTCACTTTCGCCGAGGTTCCAGTGATTCTCCAGTTCGTCCAGTGCCTTGTCGAGGTCGGTGCCGGAGAGGCTTCCCTTCAGCTTGTTACGCTCGGCCTCATGCGTCTTGCGATCGGTATCCTTGATATCGGTGGCGTTCGCCAGCATCGAGCGCGGTGTTTCCAGGCCGATGCGGGCCATGGCCTCGCGGAAGAGCGCGCGGTCTTCGGCCATATCGATTGCAGCGGGCTTCGCGCCGATCATCTCGACATTATAGCGGTCAAGGACGCCCATGCGCTTCAGCGACAGCGCTGTGTTCAGTGCCGTTTGGCCGCCCATGGTCGGCAGCAGCGCGTCGGGGCGCTCCTTGGCGATGATCTTGGCGACAACTTCAGGAGTGATCGGCTCGACGTAGGTGGCATCGGCGAGGCCCGGGTCGGTCATGATCGTTGCCGGATTGGAGTTGACGAGGATGACGCGGTAGCCTTCCTCCTTCAGCGCCTTGCAGGCCTGGGTGCCGGAGTAGTCGAATTCGCAAGCCTGGCCAATGACGATCGGTCCCGCGCCGATGATGAGGATCGATTTGATATCTTGGCGCTTGGGCATCGTCTTTTTCCGTTTCCTAGCTGCGCAGAAAGCCGGCCAGGGTGGGAGGCACCGGCCGGGTCGCGCATGTGATGGTCTTTTCAGGCTAGAAGCGGCTTATAGGCAAATGTATTTGTAAACGGAACCCCATAAATTGCGGAATCGACAGGAATTGGCGGAGCTTGTGAAGGCCTAGTCAATGTCCGGTACGACAAGCGTCCTGATCTCGCCCCGGCGGGCGGGACTGGAGATTGCTTCTACGGCGTCATTGAAGCCGATCCGGCGGGAGATCAGCGGCTCGACCTTGATGGTCCCCGATGCGATGAAATCGGCCGCGCGCTGGTGAGTGAACGGGTTGAGGAAGGAGTTCACCAGCTTGATCTCGCGGAAGAGGAGGTCGAAGGGCTCGACCCCGATCGTCATGCCCCGGGGCATGACGCCGAGGATGACGACGGTGCCGCCGCGCCGCGCAAGGCGGGGTGCCTGCTCGATCGTTTCGGCAACGCCCGCGCATTCGATGACGACGTCGGCGCCGCCCGGCAACAAACCGTCTGCCGCGATCAAGCGTGCCACGATATCGCCGGTCGAGGGATCCGCACTCGCGGTCGCTCCGAGCTTTTCGGCAAGCGTCCGCTTCTCCTCAGTGCGGGTAACGAGCACAACCTTGGTCGCTCCTGAAAGCCGGGCCAACTGCACGATGAGCAAGCCGATCACGCCGCCGCCGAGGACGACGACCGAGGCGCCTGTTCGGATTTCGGCAAGGTCGACGCCGTGGATGCAGCAGGCGAGGGGTTCGCAGAAGGCTCCGTGGAGGGGATCCAGTGCCGAGGGCAGTTCGAAGGCCTGCTGCTGCGGAATGCAGACATATTCGGCAAAACCGCCGTCGCGATGGATGCCAATCGCCTGCAGGTTATGGCAGAGATTGACGCGGCCGCGCCGACATTCGGGGCAGCGGCCGCAGGCAATGTTCGGATCACCGGTCACGCGCATGCCTGAACGAAAGCCGCTCACACCGTCGCCTACCTTTTCGATGATGCCTGTAAATTCGTGGCCGAGCGTAACGGGTGGCTTGGAAGGAAACTCTCCAAGGAACAGGTGGCGGTCGGTGCCGCAAATGCCGCAGGCCTCGATGCGAACAAGCAATTCGCCAACACCGGGTTCCGGACGCTCTACCTCGCGCAGGGCCAGCTTTCCTGTCGCTTCGAGCCGTACCGCCTTCATCGTTCGTCTCTCCTCCTCAGACTTCTTCGTGCAAGCAGGCCCGAATGGCGATATCTCGTCAAGTGGCTGCGCGTGTCGCGCTTGGTAAGCATTTATTTGCCCTGCATTTGCGAAAATATCATCGGGCCGACCTTCTTGGCGGTGCCGGTTCGTGAAAATTAATAAATAGCGCGCTTTCTATTTATCATTGCAAACCAGCAGGGCGGTTTGCTTGCAGGGGCGTCTTGAATTGACAATGTCTCAGCGTGATAAAAAGCTTGCGAGGCAGAGAACGTGGACTTTGGAGTTGCTATCGCACCTCAAGGTCCGGATGACGGCGGACGTTTGGCTCTATCTCGCCGTAGCAGTCTATTTCGTGATTGGCGTCGTGTTGCTGATCGCCGATGGCCACGCCGAGATGATGTCCTTTGGGCTGTATTTCGACCAATGGACCTATCTGTTCCTGTTCTTTATGCCTTTGATGGCGATCATCTTCGACTATGCATGGATTTTCTTTCGCTTCGACGATAGGCGAGCGCTGGCCGTGCGAAGAGCATTTTCGCCTCAGCGTTTGGCCCATCTCTTCTCGGGCATGGCGTTGCTGATGGCGCTGATGATTTTTCAGGGCACGTTCACATCGATCAAGAATCTGGCGCCGATCATTCGCGGCGGCTTTCTCTACGATCAACGGCTCGCGGATCTCGATGCCCTGCTGTCGTTCGGCCCCGATCCCTGGAAGGTCCTGCTCTCGATCGCTGGCCACGACGCCATCATCAAGATCGTGGATTGGAACTACAGCGTCTTGTGGTTCGTGGTCTGCTTCGGAACGCTCTTCTACGTGGCAACCTCGCCGCGAGCAGCGTCGATACGTGTCCGCTATATCAGCATGCTCATGCTCGTCTGGGTGGTCTGCGGAAATATTCTTGCCGGCATCTTCATATCGGCCGGGCCTGTCTTTTATGGCGCGGTGACCGGTGATGAGCGGCGCTTTGCGGAGCTGGCCACTTTTCTGACCTTGCCCGATGGTCCTACAGCCGCCAATCTGTTTCAAAGCTATCTTTGGTCGCTTCACGCGCACAGCACGTCCGGGTTCGGCTCGGGCATTTCGGCCTTTCCCAGCGTACATGTGGGGCTGATTGCCTTGAACGCATTCTTCGCGGCGGAGGTCTCACGCAGGCTGGGTATCATCGCCTTTTGTTACACCGCATTCGTAATGGCGAGCTCCGTCTATCTCGGCTGGCACTACGCAGTCGACGGCTATGCTTCGTTGCTGGTCGTTGGGATCTGCCATTTTGCTCTTAGAAGGCTGCTTGAGCGCAAGCCAGGATCGGTCGCAACCGCGCTTCACGGTGCGGTCGCAACCGCTTGACCGTTTGAATAGCGAAGGCCGATTCCTCCGTCGTCGGCGGCCACAAGCGCTCTCCCGGGTAGCTGGAATTTCCCAACCGCCGAGATATATACATAGCGACCGAAGGTTTAGCCCGGGGGAACCGTCATGGAATGGAAAGGCCGGCGCCAGTCCGACAACATCGAGGATCGTCGCAGCGATCCTTCCATGGGCGGATTGGGCAGAGGAGGAGGCTTCAGTTTTCCATCCGGCGGCGGCATGGGTCGACGTGGCGGCGGGCTGAGCATCGGCACCATCATCTTCCTCGTCGTCATCTATTTTGTCTTCAAAGCCATGGGCATCGACCTGCTGCAGATCATGGATGGCGGCATGACAACAGGCGGACCGGGTTACGAGCAGAGCGAATCGGGAAGCCAGACGCCCGCCAATGATGAAATGACTGCATTCGTTCGTACAGTGCTTGCCGAGACTGAAGACACCTGGAATGGGATCTTCCAGTCTCAGGGGCTTCAGTATGAGGAGCCTCGCCTCGTTCTCTTCTCCGGACAGACGCAGTCTAAATGCGGTTTTGCCTCGGCAGCGACCGGGCCGTTCTACTGCCCGAGCGACCACAAGGTCTACCTCGACACGGCCTTCTTCAACCAGCTAAGCCGCCAGTTCGGCGCCTCCGGCGATTTTGCCGAAGCCTATGTGGTGGCCCATGAGGTCGGCCATCATGTTCAGAATTTGCTGGGCATCCTGCCGAAATTCAATCAGGCGCGTCAGCGCATGAGTGAGGCGGACGCCAACAAGATGTCGGTTCGCGTCGAACTGCAAGCCGACTGCTTTGCCGGCATCTGGGGCAAATTCACCGAGCAGAAGGGCATTCTCGAGGCCGGCGATCTGGAGGAGGCGTTGAATGCAGCCCAGCAGATCGGCGACGACACCTTGCAGAAGCGCAGCCAGGGCTATGTGGTGCCGGAAAGCTTCAACCACGGCACCTCGCAGCAGCGGGCCCGATGGTTCAAACGCGGCTTCGACAGCGGGCAGTTGTCCGCCTGCGATACGTTCTCAGGGCCGATCTGAAACAGCCTCTTCTGAGCTGGCCGCCGCTCGGGGGCATTCGTCGATTTCGTCAGGCGCGAGCAGCGCAAAGGCCGCACAGGTCTGCCTTTGTTCCGGTTCTCGATCAACATAAGTCGTGAGCCTATCAAAAGATTTGAAATGTTCACGGATTGTTTCGCTAATGTACGTGAGCTATGTAACATGACCGGCGACGAGATCGTCTTTTCAGAAAACAACCTACTGTAGAGATGTCTGATGCTCGATCCGAAATTCGTTCGTCGCGGCCTCTTCCTCGTCTTCATGATCCTGTTTCTCGACGTGATCGGGATTGCGATCATCATGCCGGTGTTGCCGGCCTATCTCGAGCAATTGACCGGCGGGTCCGTGAGCGACGCAGCTCTCGATGGCGGCTGGCTGCTTGTTGTCTACGCAGTCATGCAGTTCCTGTTCGCGCCATTCCTCGGCAATCTCAGCGACCGCTTCGGACGGCGCCCCATCCTGCTTCTGTCGGTCTTGACGTTTGCGATCGACAACTTCATCTGTGCGGTGGCGACGAGCTTCTCGATGCTCTTCATCGGTCGCGCGCTGGCTGGCTTCAGCGGCGGCAGCTTTGCGACCTGTTCCGCCTACATCGCCGATATTAGCAATGATGACAATCGCGCTAAGAATTTCGGCTTGATCGGCATTGCGTTCGGCGTTGGTTTCACGATCGGGCCTGTCATCGGCGGTTTCCTCGGAGAGTTCGGCCCCCGGGTGCCGTTTTTCGGGGCTGCGGCTCTTTCGTTCGCAAATTTCGTTGCCGCCTACTTCATGCTTCCCGAGACCTTGGAGGCAAGGCATCGTCGGGCGTTTGAATGGAAGCGTGCCAATCCGCTCGGCGCGCTGAAGCAGATGCGCAGCTATTCCGGTATCGGGCCGATCTGTGCGGTCATGTTCCTTTTCTGGCTGGCGCATGCCGTCTACCCGGCTGTCTGGTCCTTCGTGTCGACCTACCGCTATGGCTGGAGTGAAGGCCAGATTGGGCTCTCGCTCGGCATTTACGGCATTGGCGCCGCCTTCGTCATGGGCGTCATCCTGCCGAAAATCGTGCCCGTGCTCGGCGAGTGGAAGACAGCCGTCCTTGGCCTATCTTTTTCCGTCGTTGGACTGACGGGCTACGCCTTCGCCTGGGAGGGCTGGATGGTTTACACGGTGATCGTGCTGACTGTGATGGAGAACGTCGCTGATCCGCCGCTGCGAAGCATAGCAGCCGGCAAAGTGCCGCCGTCGGCGCAAGGTGAGCTGCAAGGGGCGCTTACAAGCCTCAGCAGCATCACCACGATTATCGGACCACTGATCTTTACGCAGCTGTTCGGCTACTTCACGAGGCCAGAAGCACCGGTGCCGTTTGCCGGAGCGCCGTATCTGCTGTCGGCGATCATCATCCTGATCGCGGCCATCGTGTTTTTGGCGAGGGTGCGTACGGTCAAGGCCGCAGACGTCGTCGGGCAGCCAGCCGAATGAGCCATCAGAATTCGTGATGCGATGATGAATTTTTCATCATTTGCATAGTTTTGAGTAGTTCTTTGCGGGGCTTTGATCTAATCCGTCTTGATGTTTTGCCGCAATTGCGGCCGTCACCGATTCAATCACAGGAAAAGTGTCATGGACACGCCGATCGACGCGCGCAAGCTTGCGCCGAAAACCGATAACCATTGGGCTGCGCATTTCCGCGCCACGCTGGCGCTCGGAATCCCGCTGATCGGCGCGCAGTTGGCTCAGCTCGGCATCCATACGACCGACGTGATGATCGTGGGGCGCCTCGGCGCTGAAAGTCTTGCCGCAATGGTGCTTTCGGCGCAGTTCCTGTTCACGATCCTCGTCTTCGGCTCGGGTTTCGCCATCGCGGTCATACCGATGGTTGCGCAGGCCTACGGCAGGGGCGACGTCGTCAGCGTGCGCCGGTCGCTGCGCATGGGTCTTTGGGTCGTGCTCGCCTATTGGGTGATCATGCTGCCGGCGTTCTTCAACTCCGAGCGGATACTGCTCGCCGCCGGGCAGAAGCCCGAAGTGGCGGCACTGGCGCATGGCTACATCCTGATCGGTCAGTTCGGTGTGTTGCCGGGCCTGCTTTACAACGTCATGCGCTCGCTCGTCAGTGCGATCGGCAGAGCGGCGGTCGTTCTCAACGTGACGATCGCGATGCTGGTGCTGAATGCCTTCTTCGCCTATGCGCTGGTGCTTGGACATTTCGGCTTTCCGGCAATGGGCCTCGAAGGAGCAGCGATCGTTTCGGTCGCCGTGCAGACTGCCGGCTTCCTGTTTATCGTTGCCTATGTGCAAAGCAGGGAGGACACGCGACGCTACGAGATTTTCGTGCGGTTCTGGCGTCCCGACTGGAAGGCATTCTGGGAGGTCGCGCGTCTCGGTCTGCCGATCAGCGTCACGCTCCTCGCCGAGGTAAGCCTCTTTACGGTTGCCTCGTTGCTGATGGGGCATATTGGAACGATCGAGCTTGCGGCCCATGGTATCGCGCTGCAATGGGCTTCGATCGCCTTCATGATCCCGCTCGGCTTGTCGCAGGCGGCAACCGTTCGGGTTGGTGTGGCGCACGGGCAGGGCGACTACACTGCGGTCGTTCGAGCCTCGATCGCAGTGGTCGTCATCGCCTGCCTGATCGCGAGTGCCGGAGGCATCCTGTTTGCTGTCGCTCCTGAGTTCCTGGGAAGCTGGTTCCTCGATACGAAGCTGCCGGAGGCGCCGCAGGTGCTTGCCTATGCCGGGCCGCTGATCGTCGTAGCAGGGCTCTTTCAGTTGGTCGATGGCCTGCAGGCAATCGCCAATGGCCTGCTGCGTGGGCTGAAGGATGCACGCGTGCCGATGATCCTAGCACTGATTGCCTATTGGCCGATCGGCTTCTTCCTTGCCTGGGCCTTTGCGTTCCCGCTTGGCTTCGGCGGTATCGGCATCTGGTTCGGCTTTTTGGTCGGGCTTGCGGCGGCAGCCGTGATGCTTTGCGCGCGCTTCTACCTGCTTCTGCGCAGCGAGAAGGATATGGCCGGCGCCTAGCCGGCCAATTCGGATCAAGCCGCGATCGGCTTGTAGTTGGCGATGTCGGCACGAATGCCGAGCCGTTCGAATAGCGCTTGCGGATCGAAGTTTCGCGCACGGTGGGCGGCCTGCACCACGGCCCTTACCCGGTCGATCACCTCCGCACTTTCCCATTGCGCGATCGTCACGAAGTTGAACTCGCCTGGTCCTGAAACCTGCTCCAGCACCTGATGGCTGATGAAGCCTTCTTGCGCCTGCAAGACTTCGTGCGTTTTCAGCACGTTCATCAGGAACTCCTCGCGCGCTGCCTCCGGAACAGCAAACTTGTCGATCCGGTAAAACGCTCCGCTCATCCTTGTCTCCTTTGCCTGGATGTCACCAAGGCGGGTGTAATTCCTCAAGTTAAGTTGAGGTCAATAGGCCGAAACGAAAAGACCCGCTCGATAGCGGGCATTCAAACTGCGCGAGATGGACGGTCGCTGCGCTCGGCGAGCGCCTCCTTTCACCCTCAGGCGCGGCTGCCGCTGCTAGTAGTTATACATCGACATCGGATCATTGACGCAGGCGTAGTCCAGGAGACACTGCCGCCCGGTGCCGTCCCGCAAACTGGCAGTACTCAGCTTGTCTCCAGGCCCGCATTGGGCGGGCGGATAGCGGAAGTTGCGGCCCCCGAAGCCGAGGCGCACATAAACCTTCTTAGATTGGCGGATAATCTGCGCAAGCTGAGCGCAGCTGTAATCCTTTGCATCGACCTTCACGGGCCCGGCGGCAAGAGATACCGTCGGGAGCAAGCACGCAACTGCCAAGATTAAGCATCTCATGGCTGCCTCCCTGACCGAAGGTCAGTAAATCAGCACTCTCGACACTATTCAAACGGATATCGCGTGGCCGCAGCCATCGTTAAGCGCAACAGCTCAACAAAGAAAAAGCCCGCTCGCATGCGGGCTCTCGAATTGCTGGAACGGCTGTGTCTCAGCGCTCGGCGAGGGCTTCCTCGCCCTTCTTCGCACGCACCAGATTGATGAAGCGGCGGAAGAGGTAGTGGCTGTCCTGGGGCCCCGGGGAGGCTTCCGGGTGATGCTGCACCGAGAAGATCGGCTTGCCGGCGACGCGCAAACCGCAGTTGGTGCCGTCGAAGAGAGAAACGTGAGTCTCCTCAATACCCTGTGGCAGAGACTTCGTGTCGACCGCGAAGCCGTGGTTCATCGAGACGATCTCGACCTTGCCTGTGGTGTGGTCCTTCACCGGATGGTTGGCGCCGTGATGGCCCTGATGCATCTTCTCGGTCTTGGCGCCGAGAGCGAGGCCCAGCATCTGATGGCCGAGGCAGATACCGAAGACCGGGATGTCGGTCTTGATCAGCTTCTGGATGACGGGAACGGCATATTCGCCGGTCGCGGCCGGGTCACCCGGGCCGTTCGACAGGAAGATGCCGTCCGGCTGCATGGCCAGCACGTCCTCGGCGCTCGTCGTTGCCGGCATCACCGTGACCTTGCAGTCGAGGCCGGCAAAGAGGCGCAGGATGTTGCGCTTGACGCCGTAGTCGAGGCAGACGACGTGATACTTGGCATTTTCGGAGGCGAGCTCGCCGTAGCCCTCGTTCCAGATCCAAGGGGTCTGCGCCCATTGCGACGATTGGCCGGACGAGGCGATCTTGGCGAGGTCGAGACCTTCGAGGCCGCTCCAGGCCTTGGCTTCCGCCTTTAACGTCTCCACGTCGAACACCCCGTTCGGGTCGTGGGCGATGACGGCGTTCGGCGAGCCGTTCTCGCGGATCCAGGCCGTCAACGCGCGGGTGTCGACGCCGCACAGGCCGATGATGCCGCGGGCCTTCAGCCACGCATCGAGATGCTTGGCAGCGCGGTAGTTGGACGGCTCGGTGATGTCGGCCTTGAAGATGACGCCGACGGCGCCGTGGCGTGCCGCGGGCGTCAGGTCTTCGATGTCTTCGTCGTTGGTGCCGATGTTGCCGATATGCGGGAAAGTGAAGGTGACGATCTGGCCGAGGTAGGAGGGATCGGTGAGGATTTCCTCGTATCCGGTCAGCGCTGTGTTGAAGACCACTTCGGCCTGGACCTTGCCGGTCGCGCCGATGCCCTTGCCTTCAATGACGGTTCCGTCTGCGAGAACGAGCAGGGCGGTCGGCTTTTCGGTTGTCCAGGGTGCAGTTGCGGTCATCTTCATCCCGTTTCCGGCAGCCATACGTCCTTGGGCAACGTTGGCCGGCCATTTGGTTCGCAAGCATATGCGCGCGGCAAGGCACGCGCTCTCAGGCCTGATCACGAATTTTTGGTGCAGGTGGCGGTAAATAGCCACGCTAATGCGCGAGGTCAATCTTTGTAGCGCACATTGTGCCGGTTTTCTCGCGCTTTCTGCCGCCTGTTTCCGCAATTTATTTGATCCCATGCATTCGCGTGGTTTATGAAGCGGCATTCAAACAGGAGTGATTACAATGTTGCGCGATCAACTCGCCGCCGCCCTCAAGGATGCCATGAAGTCCAAGAACGCCGAACGGCTTTCGACCGTTCGCCTGATCCAGGCAGCGATCAAGGACCGGGATATCGCCAATCGCGGCGCCGGAAAGGAAGAGGCTGGTGACGACGAGATTCTGCAGATCCTCGCCAAGATGGTGAAGCAGCGCGACGAATCGGCGAAGATCTATGAGGAGAACGCGCGGCCGGAGCTGGCCGCGAAGGAGCGTGCCGAGATTGGCGTGCTTCAGGACTTCCTGCCGAAGCAGCTTTCGGACGCGGAAGTGCGCACCAACATCGCCGCGATCATCGCTGAGATCGGTGCGGCGGGCCCGAAGGATATGGGCAAGGTGATGGCCGTTTTGAAGGAGCGCTATGCCGGCCAGATGGACTTCTCCAAGGCATCCGGCGCCGTCAAGGAACAGCTGAACTGATCAGCGCAGGCTCGCCGTCTTCCTGGCGGCGGGCCCCAGGACCGCCTCTGCGGCGGCATCGACAACCGTGAATTTTGCCGCCTGATATCCCCAATATTCCATGACAAAAGCGCGCGATATCCAAGTGTCGCCCTTATAGGGCGGCTGGGTCCAGCCCACGCTTCCCATTTCGCACGCCTGCGTCAGCAGGCGCTTCAGATGCGTGTTGGAGATCATGAACTGGTCACGGATTTCCTTGAGCGACAGCGGCCCGATGTAGGCCCGCTCCGAGCTGCGATCGAAGGTGTCGATGCGGCTCATGAGGTAGTCCATGATCAGGCCGCCGGAATTGGCCCAGTTGAACAGGCTGTATGTTGCGCCGGGGTCGCGCACGGCGTCGCTATCGATGATCGCCTTGGAAATCAGCGGCTGTATCTTGGAAAAGGCTGCCGGGTCGGCGTTGATACGGTCCAGCCGGTTGCTGCCGTCCAGACTGTCGAGAATGAAAAGATGCGTGGCGAGCCACCTGAAAAAGTGCTCGTGGGCAGTTTCCGTTGGCTCCAACAGGCGCGTGCGCTTGTCGCTTGTACTCTCGACCGGGCGAAGGAACCGGTATGTGAGCATTTCCTGGATAAAGGCTGCGGCGGTGTTGCGGCTGGCAATCTTGTTGGCCACGACGAAGGCGATGAAACGGCCGGAATAGAGGCCGAGTTTCGGTTCGCCAGGGTAGCCGAAATGAAGGGCGAAGCCGGCATGGGCCATCAGCCAGCGCTGTTGCGCGGCAAAGATCGATGCGATGCGCGGGCTCTCGCGATAGATCGACAGCATTTCGCGGGCGCAATGCAGCACGGCCACGAAGAAGGCGTCGCTTTCTAAAAAATCTTCAACTTTATGTGGCATGCGACCATCCCGATAGGTCGCTTTCATTAGGCATCGGACGATAACTGTCAATGCCTTCCGCGGTCGATAGTGGCGGCGGAAATATCAAAAATTAAACCCTTGGGTGAAATTAAAGAAGGCAGGAGCTGGGGGTGCTCCTGCCTTCTTGCTCTTTGCTTCCGGTGGCGACGCAGGACCGAGATCCAAGCCAACGGTACTTGCAAAGACACCCTTGCGAGGCGGCGCCGGGGGTAGGGATGGTGCCTCGCACGGGGATCGCTGTGTTGGCTGTGAAGTTATTGCGACGCGGCAAGTGATTCAAATTACAAAAAAATAATGATTGGCGAGGGAGGCTGCCTTAGATGTGTCATTCGTGCCTGAGGCTGTGGCATTGCGACGGGCAATCATCATTTCGAGCAATTGCGAAGCTGTTGTTCCGTCATCGATTTTTGACGATTGGCAAAAAACGAGTGGCCGGAACGCTGGACTGGCATACACGCAAAACGCGGGTTGCGGTTTTCAGTGTCGCACCCCATGTCGCAGGGGTGGTAACGTATTTTTGAACGCGCATTCCTGGAGATTTTTCAAGCCGCGAAGCCCTGTGAATAGCGCGTCCTTTGGCCAAATGCCGTGGCATGTGCCGATGAACCTGCTTATATGGACCCAGCTAAGAGGTTCACATGCGCTTTTCCAACTCCTTTCTCGACGAGATACGCGATCGTGTGCCGATTTCGGACGTGATCGGCCGTCGTGTGAGCTGGGATAAGCGCAAGACCAACGTCTCTCGCGGCGATTATTGGGCCTGCTGCCCGTTTCACGGCGAGAAGTCGCCGAGCTTTCACTGCGAGGACCGCAAGGGGCGCTACCACTGCTTTGGCTGCGGCGTAACCGGCGATCACTTCCGATTCCTGACAGATCTTGAAGGACTGAGCTTCCCGGAGGCCGTGCAGCAGATCGCCGATATGGCAGGCGTTGCTATGCCGATTGCCGATCCGGTCATGGAAAAGCGCGAGAAGGAGCGCACCTCGCTTCTCGACGTGATGGAGCTTGCGACCAAGTTCTTTCAGGATCAGCTACAAACGGCAAACGGCGCGCGGGCGCGCGCCTATCTCCGCGATCGCGGGCTGACTGGGCGGACGATTGAGACGTTCCGGCTTGGCTTCGCCCCCGACAGCCGCAATGCCCTGAAGGAGTTTCTGGCAGGCAAGGGCGTTGCCAAGGAGCAGATCGAGGCTTGCGGTCTGGTGGTCCACGGCCCCGACGTGCCGGTCTCTTATGACCGTTTCCGTGACCGCATCATGTTTCCGATCCTGTCGTCCCGCGAGAAAGTGATTGCCTTCGGCGGGCGGGCCATGTCTGCCGACGCGCCGGCCAAATATCTCAATTCCAACGAGACGGAGCTCTTCCACAAGGGCAATGTGCTCTACAATTTCGCGCGCGCCCGCCGGGCGACGCAGGGCGCCAACGGCGAGGGCACGATCATCGCCGTCGAAGGCTATATGGACGTGATCGCGCTGCATCAGGCCGGCGTCGAGAATGCCGTCGCGCCGCTTGGCACCGCATTGACCGAGAATCAGCTCGACCTCCTCTGGAAGATGACGCCGCAGCCGGTGCTTTGCTTCGATGGCGACGGCGCCGGCATTCGCGCTGCCAATCGCGCCGCCGATCTGGCGCTCCCGCATATCAAGCCGGGGCGCACCGTTCGCTTTGCCCTGCTGCCAGACGGCAAGGATCCTGACGATCTGGTGCGCAACGAGGGGCGCGCGCCCTTCGACAAGGTGATGAGCCAGGCCAAGCCGCTGGCTGAGATGATCTGGGGCCGTGAAATCAATACTGGGCAGTTCGAGACGCCTGAAGCGAAGGCGGAGCTCGAAGCGCGGTTGAAGCAGCTCGTCGCCGTCATTGCCGATGAGAATGTCCGCCGTCACTACCAGCAGGACATGCGCGACCGGCTGAACGGCTTCTTTCAGCCGCAATTCCAGAATCGTAGCAACGAGCGGCGAAGCTTCGATCGCGGCGCCGGCCAATCCCGCGGCCGTGGCGGGGAGGGCGCGCGCGGCGCGCGCCTGTCCGGCGGCGGCATTTCCGATCGGCTGGCCCGCTCCGGTCTGGTTCGTGGCCATCAGGAAACACCTGCCTTGCGAGAAAGCGTGCTGGCGCTGACGGTCATCAATCATCCAGCCTTGATGCAGGACGAATATGACGAGATCGCCTCGATCGATTACGACAACCGCGAGCTTCAGCGGCTCTGGTCCGTCATGCTCGGGGCTGCGGCCGCCGTTGCCGGGCCGCATCTGACGCGTGAGTATCTGCTGGAGCGCATGGAAGAGCAGGGTTTCGGTCCGTTGCTGCAGGGGCTTGAGCAGCAGATTCGCAATGCCCGCCTCTGGATCGCTACATCGGAAGCGGCGATGGAGGATGCACGGGAGGGGTATCGGCAGGCTCTCGCCTTCCATAAGCGTGCCAAGGCTTTGCGCTTTCAGAAGATCGAGCTTGAGCGCGAGATCGCCGAGGCGACCGAAGCCGGCAACGGCGAGGTGATCGACCAGTTGATGCGCGCTTTGCAGGAGGTCCATTTCGAAGGGCTTCGCCTTGAGAACCAGGAAGCGATCATCGATGGTTTCGGCGTGCTTTCCGGCCGCGTCAAGGGAGCGGCGAGCCATTGATGGGTTCGGCAGATCGGGGACGCGACGTTCGGCTTCAGCTTCCTCACTGTGCCGACAACCGCCAACAGACAGTCGACGGCGGGCGGCACTTCATTCCGAATCCGAAATGATTTCCATAAACCGGCGGCCGTATCGCTCGAGCTTGGTCGCGCCAACACCTGAGATCGACAACATTTCGTGATCTGTCGTCGGTCGCTCGGTTGCAAACGCGATGAGTGTGGTATCCGGGAAAATCACATAAGGAGCGACGCCCATTTCCTTGGCGATGGACAGCCGTTCCGCTCGCATCGCCTGGAAGAGCTGCTCATCGCGACCAGACAGGCCAGTACCCCTTGTAGCCTGCGGCGTCCTGCCTTTGGCCCCCTTGCCAAATTTTTCCCGGTAATCCTTGCGCAGGACAACGTTGATTTCCTTCTTGAAGACCGCACGAGCTGACTGATCGAGCTTTATGGCTCCAAACTCGTCATGGGCGACCGAAATGAAGGAATGGGCGAGCAACTGTCTAAACACAGATTGCCAGGTGCTGGCCGGAAGGTCTTTTCCTGCGCCGAACACGGGCATCTCGGTATGGCCGAACTTCGAGGTGCGATCCGTTAAGTTGCCGGTCAGCACGTCGATCAGATGAGCCACGCCGAAGCGCTCGCCCGTTCGATAAACGGCCGCCAATGCTTTGATAGAGGCTTCGGTGCCATCCCAGGTTTCGACCGGCCGGTTGCAGGTGTCGCAATTTCCGCACCGCGCGGACGCCGCTTCGCCGAAGTGGCCAAGGATCGCCTTTCGCCGGCATCCCGCCGTCTCGCAGATTCCCAGAAGGGCGTTCAGTTTCGCCCGTTCTATGCGCTTGATCTCGTCCGTCGCTTCGCCTTCGTCGATCATGCGCTGACGCTGGACGATGTCCGCCATGCCGTAGATCATGAAGGCTTCAGACGGGAGACCATCGCGACCTGCGCGTCCAGTTTCCTGGTAATAGGCTTCGACCGAAGAGGGGAGGTCAACATGCGCCACGTAGCGAACGTTCGGCTTGTTGATGCCCATCCCAAAGGCCACGGTCGCGACGAGGCAAAGGTCTTCTTCTAAACGAAACGCGTCCTGGTTCGCTGCCTTCTCGTTCGGATCCATCTTGGCATGGTATGCTTTGGCCTTGATGCCGTGATTGTTTAGCCATTCAGCGGTCTCTTCGACCTTCTTCCTCGATAGGCAATAGACGATCCCGCTCGATCCCTCGTGCCGCTTCAGGAAGCGCAGGAGCTGACTTCTGGCATTGTCCCGCTCCACGATCTCGTATGAAATGTTCGGGCGGTCGAAGCTATCCATGTAAACGGCGGCGTCATCCAGTTCCAACTGCCGGATGATGTCAGCCCGTGTATGAGCGTCCGCGGTCGCCGTCAGCGCAATTCTGGGGACATCGGGGTAAAGCTCCTTGAGCTTGCCAAGTCCGAGGTAATCTTTGCGAAAATTATGTCCCCAGGAACTGACGCAGTGGCATTCGTCGATAGCGATCAGGGAAATCGGCACGCTTCCGAACAGGTCGGCAAAGCCAGGCATCACAACGCGCTCTGGCGTTACATACAGGAGCTTGATCTTGCCAGCTCGTAGACTGGACCGGAGACGGCGGGATTCTTCTTCGGATTGCTGCGACCAGAGGCACTCGGCTGCCACGCCCAGCGACTTCAGCTCCTCAACCTGATCCCTCATCAACGCGATGAGCGGCGAGATGATAATGGTCGTTCCCGGCAGGCAAACACCGGGTATCTGGAAGCACAGGGATTTGCCCTTGCCCGTCGGGAATAGCACGAGCGCATCGCCTCCAGACATGACATGGCGAATGACGTCTGCCTGCTTTCCACGGAAGCTGTCGTACCCCCAGACGCGTTTCAACACTTCCTCGGGGGAAGCGCGGTCGTCGAACAGTGCGCAAGACGCGGAGCGTTGGCTGGCAGCAGGCATCCTTGAACGCCTTGCGAAAGGTTCCGGGGCTGATGGCGTTTTTGTACGAAGAAAACTCATGGCGTAGGGATACTACGATTCGCATAAAGCATGCCGCGAGAAGCTGAGGTTTCCCCGCTTCGTGACATCCATAAGGCTTTCAAAGGATGCTTCGAGATCCCGACGAGCGACGTTTGCCAGGTGTTGCTGCTCATGCGGACTGCCGCATTCATGCTCATCGCCGTGGTTTCATACGATGTCCACGGGATGGCAAATCCTGTGGGCATGCGGTTGTGGCCTTCAACAGACGTCATCGTCCGCGACTGCTATTCGGGCTGGCGGCTACAAGGCCAGACGAAGCGGTTCGGGATTCAGTCGTTCAATGTGGACGGGGAGCGGTCCCGGTGCGTTCCAGGCTGAAGTCCATCGGGGCGCGCCCGGTTCAGTCGCGGAAGTCTACTTTTACCCCCGGTTTCACCATGCTGGCGAGTTCCTCGACGTCCCAATTGGTAAGCCTGACGCATCCGTGTGATCCAGCCTTGTCGATCAGATTGGGCTGCGGAGTTCCGTGAATGCCATAGGTTGGCTCGGAGAGGTCGATCCAAACCGTTCCGACTGGGTTGTTGGGGCCGCTTGGCAGTTCAAGTTTCTTTTTATTTTTGCCCTGCTGGAAGTTGAGCTTGGGATTGTAAACGTATTTTGGATCGCGAGCGACGCCAATAACCTTGTGTCGCCCGATGGGAGAGGGGTTGTCCTCGCTGCCGATAGTGGCGGGATATACGGCCAAGATGGATCCGTCCTTAGCATATGCGATCACCTGACCACTCTTGCGTCTCGCTTCGATCAGTTTAACGCTCCCGGTTCTCGGCGCACCTATGACTGCGACCGAAATTGTTTCGCCCGGGATGAATTTTTTCTCAGGGTTCAGCGCTTTCAACAGGTTAGTGTCCATGTGGAATCTCTCTGACAGCCTCTCAGCTACGCTGGTGTAGCCAAGATGCTGCATTTCAGCCTGCTTGGCGTAGTCCTTCGGTATGTTCTCGACCAAATCCGCGGCGTCATCCGGAGCGATCACATAGGGTCCGATGATATGGTGATCATCGTTCAAACGCTTGGCCACCTCCGGATCTGGCTTCCCATCGACGGGCAGACCCTGCATTGCTTCGAAGCCAGCGACAGCCTTCGTCAGGTTCTCCCCGGGGAGCCCGTCGATTACGCCCGGCGACGAACCCGCTCGATCGAGAAGAACCTGAAGGTGGACGAGGGCCGGGTCCGGCTGCGGTGATCGCTCTGCCGGTTGGTCGGAGATGCTGGCTGTCACGGCATCGTTGACGGCTTGGGCCGAAATTTCCTGCCCGTTTCCGATACCGTGGACCAGAAGCGAGATGAATCCGCCGATCAGTAGGGTTTTTATCATGTTCCTAGAAACGCTGAGTGATCAAAAGGTTCCGCTGCCAACCCTCACTGGCGATACGACGCTCATTGCCTTCGCGACCGAGCGGCCGCGCACGCACAAGGAGATGCTCGCCATCTCGGGCGTCGGCCAATCGAAACTCGAGCGCTACGGCGATGCGTTTCTAGACGTGATCCTCAGCCACGACGGCTAGGGTTTGACCGCAGGTTTTAACAATGGCATCTTCCATGCCGCGACACATCAAGGCATCCCGCGATGCACTGTTCGCATGGTGCCTCCTTTTGCCTTCGGTCCATAGCTTGCCATTGCCGCCATCGTTTCCAGCAACCGTCGGCGGAGAGAATGAAAACATCCCACAGACATTGCCTTGAACGCGCAAGTTAACAGCGGAGAATGTTGGATGCCTGACCCGTCGCAATCGCAGCCGCATTCTCATCTGGGATCTCTGGTCATCATCGCTGCTGTGGTCGCCATCGGAGCAGGGGCGTTCGCTTACACTGCAGGATGGTTCTCGCCCGGGCGTCTCACCCCGACGAAGCTCGTCGGTGCGCTGGCGCCACCCGATGGGCCGGCGCTTGGCCATCGGCGAAATCACGCAAAAGGCATCTGTTTCACCGGCATATTTGAAGCGAACGGGAATGGCACGGCTCTCTCCCGTGCGACCGCTTTCGTTGCTGGGCAATATCCGGTTGTCGGACGATTCAATCTTGGTACGCCTGACCCGAGTGCAACCGACGCCACAGTTCGCGTGCGGGGGATCGGAGTTCAGATTTCGACCCCCGACGGCGACGTTTGGCGCATGGCCATGATCGATCCGCCAATCTTTCCGGTCGCCACGCCTCAGGCGTTCTACGAGCTGCTCGAAGCGTCGAAGAGCAAGGATCCGGAGGTCATGAAAGCTTTCGCCGCAGCGCATCCGGAATTTGCGGCATTCGGCAAGTGGGCAACGACTGCGCCGTGGACCGCCAGCTACGCGGAAGTGGCATTCAATAGCCTCAACGCCTTCATCTTTACCGATGGTGCCGGCGCAGACCACGCTGTCCGCTGGTCGCTGACGCCGCAAGCGCAGGTCACGCCGATTTCCGCTCCTGACCTGGAAAAGCTTGGTCCCAACCACTTGGACGAGGACATCATGGACCGCGTCAGCAAGGCGCCGCAGCGCTGGACGATGGTCTTAACGCAAGCCGACCCATCGGACCCAACCTCGGATCCGACGAAGGCGTGGCCACCGGAGCGCAGAACTGTTCAGGCCGGCACGCTGGTCGTGCAGAAGATCGAGGTGGAGGCAGACGGCCCTTGCCGCGACATCAACTTCGATCCGACCGTCTTGCCTGATGGCATCAAGGTGTCCGACGATCCGTTCCCGGCAGCGCGCTCGGCAGCTTATGCCAAGTCTTATGACCTGCGTACTTCGGAAGCGAGTTACTACCCTCGAACCGCCGGGAGCACAAAGCCATGAGCCGCACCAACACCGAGTTCACCGCGCTTCAGCGCTCATTGCACTGGCTGATGGCAATCTGCATTCTGGCAATGCTTTTTATCGGCGTCGGGATGGTGTCCACGATCGGGCGGCAGTACACCCCTTTGCTGGCTACCCATAAGACGCTCGGCATCACAATTCTCGTACTGGCCCTGATCCGCCTTGTGGTCCGATTTATCTATGGCGCGCCGGCGCTGCCTGTCGATCTTCCCGAACCGATGAAGCTCGCCGCGCACCTGTCGCACCTTGCCTTGTACGCACTGATGATCGGCATGCCGCTGATTGGCTGGGCCATGATGTCTGCAGGCGCCTATCCTATTGTCCTTTACGGTCAGATACGGCTTCCTGCGATCCTGCCGCAGAGCGACAGCCTGCACACACTGCTGTGGAACGCGCACTTCTATCTGGCCTTTGCCTTTTTCGCGCTCGTCTTGATGCATCTTGCGGCCGCGTTGTTTCATGCGCTTGTCCGGCGCGACGGGGTCTTGCAGACCATGCTGCCGGTCGGCAACAATGATGTGCCACTGAAACCCCAACGGAACGAACATTAGAGCGCCTCGCGAAGGAGCAGCTCGATCTGCCAGCGTCGGCCGCTTGTCGAGCATGCAGCCGAGATCGCCTGGAATGTTGTCATCGCCGGCACGGCGCCCGTGCTCATCACAAGCGTCTCGGATGCCCGTCGTGGACGCTGACCGGTTCTGATCTTTGTCAATCCACACAGTGGATATGATTTGACGATCTGCGTCCGCAAAACCAGGCTTGAGGACGGCAAGACAGGCGCTTGGCTATGTGCTAGTGCAGGGCATCGGGAAACATCACAAGAAGGGCATTCAATGACCTCGCAATTCCTCTCCCACCTACGCACCGAACTTGCCGCACTGAAGGACGCCGGGCTTTACAAGTCCGAGCGCATCATCACGTCAAAGCAGGGGGGCGAAATCGCCGTTACCTCAGGCGAGCGGGTTTTGAACTTCTGCGCCAACAACTACCTCGGGCTCGCCGACAACGAGGAGCTTGCCGAAGCGGGCAAGAAGGCGCTCGACCGCTATGGCTATGGCATGGCCTCAGTGCGCTTCATCTGCGGCACGCAGGAGGAGCACAAGCAGCTCGAGGCGCGCATTTCCTCCTTCCTCGGCATGGAAGACACCATCCTCTATTCCTCGTGTTTCGACGCTAACGGCGGCCTGTTCGAAACGCTGCTCGGTGAGGAAGATGCGATCATCTCAGACGCGCTGAACCATGCCTCGATCATCGACGGTGTGCGCCTCTCCAAGGCCAAGCGCTTGCGCTATGCCAACAATGACATGAAGGCGCTGGAGGAAGAGCTGAAGAAGGCGGAAGGCAGTCGCTTCAAGCTGATCGCCACCGACGGTGTCTTTTCGATGGACGGCATCATTGCCAATCTGCAGGGCGTTTGCGATTTGGCCGAGAAGTATGGCGCGATGGTCATGGTCGATGACAGCCACGCCGTCGGCTTCGTTGGCAAGCACGGGCGCGGATCGGCGGAGCATTGCGGGGTCGAAGGCCGGGTCGATATCATCACCGGGACGCTTGGGAAGGCGCTCGGCGGTGCTTCCGGCGGCTATACCTCGGCCAAGGCGGAAACGGTCGAGTGGCTCCGCCAGCGGTCGCGTCCCTATCTGTTCTCGAATACGCTGGCGCCCGTGATCGCCGCGGCGTCCCTCAAGGTCTTCGATCTCATCGAGAATGGCGATGCACTGCGCGAGCGGCTGGCGGCCAATGCGACGCTGTTCCGCTTGGAGATGACGAAGCTCGGCTTCACGTTGGCGGGAGAGGGGCATCCGATCATTCCGGTCATGCTCGGCGATGCCAAGCTGGCGCAGGACATGGCGGCGCTGATGTTGAAAAAGGGCGTCTACGTGATCGGCTTCTCCTTCCCGGTTGTGCCGAAAGGGCAGGCACGCATCCGCACGCAGATGTCGGCCGCGCATTCGCGTGCGGACGTCGAGCGGACGATCGCAGCCTTCGCGGAAGCTGGCCGCGAACTCGGTGTCATCTAAAGGGTTTGGGAGAGTAAGATCATGTCGAACATGATGAAGGCACTGGTCAAGGCAAAGCCGGAGGTCGGGCTTTGGATGGAGCATGTTCCCGTTCCCGAGGTCGGGCCGAACGATGTGCTGATCAAGGTGAAAAAATCCGCGATCTGCGGCACCGATGTGCATATCTGGAACTGGGACCAGTGGGCGCAGAAGACCATTCCGGTGCCGATGGTGGTTGGCCACGAATTCTGCGGCGAGATCGCACAGATCGGCTCGGCGGTAACGAAATATCATGTCGGCGAGCGGGTCTCCGGCGAGGGACATATCGTCTGCGGCAAGTGCCGCAACTGCCGTGCAGGTAGAGGGCATCTGTGCCGCAATACGCTGGGCGTCGGCGTCAATCGCCCCGGTTCCTTCGGAGAGTTCGTCTGCATTCCCGAGGCGAACGTGGTGCCAATCCCGGATGATATTCCCGACGAGATTGCCGCGATATTCGATCCATTCGGCAATGCGGTGCACACGGCGCTGTCCTTCGATCTCGTCGGCGAGGACGTGCTTGTCACCGGCGCTGGGCCGATCGGCATCATGGGGGCGCTGGTCGCCAAGCGATCGGGGGCGCGCAAGGTCGTCATCACCGATATCAACCCGCACCGGCTCGCGCTCGCCCGCAAGCTTGGCATCGACCATGTCGTCGACGCCTCGAAGGAGAACCTTGCCGATGTGATGAAGTCGATCGGCATGACCGAGGGCTTCGACGTCGGACTGGAAATGTCCGGCGCGGCACCGGCGTTCCGCGACATGATCGACAAGATGAATAATGGCGGCAAGATCGCCATCCTCGGCATCGCACCCGCCGGCTTCGAGATCGACTGGAACAAAGTCATCTTCAAGATGCTTAACCTGAAGGGCATCTACGGCCGCGAGATGTTCGAGACCTGGTACAAGATGATTGCCTTCGTGCAAGGCGGGTTGGATCTGTCGCCTGTCATCACGCACCGGATCGGCATCGATGACTTCCAGGAGGGGTTCGAGGCGATGCGCTCCGGCAACTCCGGCAAGGTGGTCATGGATTGGAACTGAGGGGGACTTATGATTTACGAGGGAAGCTGCCATTGCGGCAAAATCGCATTCGAAGTGGACGGGGAGTTCACCTCCGCCCTCGATTGCAATTGTTCACTTTGCCGGCGGCGCGGCGGGCTGCTCGCCTTCGTTGCGCGCGACAAGTTCACGCTGAAAACGCCGCGTGAGACCCTGTCGACCTATACGTTCAATACGCGCACCATTCAGCACCGCTTCTGCGACACGTGCGGCATTGCTCCTTTCGCCGAAGCCAAAATGCCTGATGGCGCCGAGATGGCGTGCATCAACGTCCGCTGCATTCCCGCTGTCGATCTTGCAAGTCTAGAGATCCAACCCTGGGATGGGCAGTCGCACTAAGCTTTCGACCCGGATTGAACAACTGGTGGCGGACAGACGAATCTTGGCGGCAACTTTGCCGTTCAAGAAGAATGCCTGCTGCTCTTGTCTTCTTGTGGTGACATCCTATCTATGCTTGGCAATCGCTTGAGCGGTTCCGGGCCTGTGGATAAGGCTTTTTCCGGGTTTTCTGAGGCTTTTTTGCTAGAAAAGCTTGACGAGAACAAAAAATATGGGAATCACCGTTCGACTTGGAAAGCGGTGAACTGGGTCAAGGGCGGATCGCACAACCATGGCCGGACATATGATGACTTTTGAGCTCTGTCGTCCGTCGCCGGCAATCGTGGTTAATCAGGCATTAAATCTCATCCCGTTAGGTGGGACTAGGTGATTCGAGACGGTCGTATGCGGCGTATCGGCTGCGTGCGGCCGTTTACTGCGGCGAGTTTGAATAGCGTCAGGAAGGCGACGACATAAATGGCAACCAAGGTCAAAGAGAACGAAGAAGCGGAAGTCGAACGCGACGGCGGCACCGACGGCCCTCTTCTCGATCTTTCCGATGACGCGGTCAAGAAGATGATCAAGGCCGCGAAGAAGCGCGGCTATGTGACGATGGACGAGCTGAATGCTGTCCTGCCGTCCGAAGAGGTGACATCCGAGCAGATCGAAGACACGATGTCGATGCTGTCCGATATGGGCATCAACGTCATCGAGGACGAGGAAGCCGAAGAGGCCGGCGCTAGCGGTGGCGACGACGACGATTCCAGCTCCGACGACGAAAGCGAAGGCGGCGAACTGGCCCCTTCTGGCGGTACCGCCCTTGCGACCGCCAAGAAGAAAGAGCCGACCGACCGTACCGACGATCCGGTGCGCATGTACCTGCGCGAGATGGGCTCGGTGGAGCTTCTGTCGCGCGAAGGCGAAATTGCGATTGCCAAACGCATCGAGGCCGGCCGCGAAACGATGATCGGCGGCCTCTGTGAGAGCCCGCTGACGTTCCAGGCGCTGATCATCTGGCGTGACGAACTGAACGAAGGCACGACGCTGCTTCGCGAGATCATCGATCTCGAAACGACCTATTCCGGCCCGGAAGCCAAGGCTGCACCGCAGTTCCAGAGCCCCGAGAAGATCGAGGCTGACCGAAAGGCTGCTGAAGAAAAGGAAAAGACGCGCCGCGTCCGTTCCGGCGACGACGACATCACCAATGTCGGCGGCGAGGGTCTGCCTCCGGAAGAGGAAGAAGAAGACGAAGACGAGTCCAACCTGTCGCTGGCCGCTATGGAAGCGGAACTGCGTCCGCAGGTCATGGAGACGCTCGACATCATCGCCGAGACCTACAAGAAGCTGCGCAAGCTTCAGGACCAGCAGGTCGAGCAGCGGCTTGCTGCCACCGGCACGCTGTCGTCCGCCCAGGAGCGCCGCTACAAAGAACTCAAAGATGAGCTCATCAAGGCCGTCAAGTCTCTGTCGTTGAACCAGAACCGCATCGACGCCCTCGTCGAGCAGCTCTACGACATCAACAAGCGTCTCGTTCAGAACGAAGGTCGCCTGCTGCGTCTGGCCGAATCCTACGGTGTCAAGCGCGACTCGTTCCTCGAGCAGTATCAAGGCGCCGAGCTTGATCCGAACTGGATGAAGTCGATCGGCAATCTGGCCGCACGCGGCTGGAAGGAATTCGCCAAGGGCGAAAACACGACGATCCGCGACATCCGCCAGGAGATCCAGAATCTTGCAACGGAAACCGGCATCTCGATCTCGGAATTCCGCCGCATCGTGCACATGGTGCAGAAGGGCGAGCGCGAAGCACGCATCGCCAAGAAGGAAATGGTCGAAGCGAACCTTCGTCTCGTCATCTCCATCGCCAAGAAGTACACGAACCGCGGCCTGCAGTTCCTCGACCTCATTCAGGAAGGCAACATCGGCCTGATGAAGGCGGTCGACAAGTTCGAATACCGTCGCGGCTACAAGTTCTCGACCTATGCGACGTGGTGGATTCGTCAGGCGATCACCCGTTCGATCGCCGACCAGGCCCGCACGATCCGTATTCCGGTGCACATGATCGAAACGATCAACAAGATCGTTCGCACGTCGCGCCAGATGTTGCATGAGATCGGCCGCGAACCGACGCCGGAAGAACTGGCCGAAAAGCTCGCAATGCCGCTCGAAAAGGTCCGCAAGGTTCTGAAGATCGCCAAGGAGCCGATCTCGCTCGAAACCCCCGTGGGCGACGAGGAAGATTCACACCTCGGCGATTTTATCGAGGATAAGAACGCGCTTCTGCCGATCGACGCCGCCATCCAGGCGAACCTGCGCGAAACGACGACCCGTGTTCTGGCATCGCTTACGCCGCGCGAAGAGCGCGTCCTGCGCATGCGCTTTGGTATCGGCATGAATACCGACCACACGCTCGAAGAAGTCGGTCAGCAGTTCTCGGTCACCCGCGAACGTATCCGTCAGATCGAGGCCAAGGCGCTGCGCAAGCTCAAGCATCCGAGCCGCTCCAGAAAGCTCCGCTCGTTCCTCGACAGCTAAGTTTTCATCTTCGACCAAACGCATTCGAGAGCCGGGCCTTGTGCCCGGCTTTTGCTTTTGGCCCGCATCCGCGGGCCGTGGTGTTTCTTGTTGTCGAATGGGGACAGGAGTAAGGTATGCTCCACGGGGGACAGGACCGACCACAGCGCATGAGCGAAGGTCGCCATAGCCTGTTGCGTAGGGCCAAGACCCTCCGGTGGGAGGTGTGCAATGACCACTTACATCGTGCTTATCAATTGGACGGATCAGGGCATTCGCAACGTTCGCGACTCGACCAAGCGCCTGGACGCGGCAAAGAAGCTGCTTGGCGATATGGGCGGCTCCTTCCAAAGTTTTTTCCTGACGATGGGCGATCATGACCTCGTCGCCGTATGCGAGGCGCCCGACGATGCCGTGATGGCTCGTTTTAACTTGTCTCTCGGAATGGCTGGCAATGTGCGCACGCGGACATTGAAGGCATTTCCGGAGGCCGCCTATCGCGAGATCATAGGTTCGCTGGGCTGATTTACCGCGCCGCCGGGCCTGCTGCTGGCAAATATGTGGATCATGTCCTGCGCTGACGCATTGCGTCGGTGGAGCGCGAGGCTTTTTTGTTTTATGGCTTGATGATGCCTTCTTAAAAGGCCACATCGGTAGCGTGGCGTAGGGCATCGTTCGTAGGCATGCAGCAGGTTTCGGCAAAAAAATGGGGAGCGTTGGGCTGGGGCATCTTTGCCTCCGTGGTGTTGCATCTTGCCGTCGTCGCCTTCTTTCTCGTGAAGCTGCCCGTGCCTGCTCCCCAGCCGGAGGAAGAAACTGTCAGCGTCGATCTCGTGCCGCCGCCGGAGGAGAAGAAACCCGAGGAAAAGCCGCCGGAACTGAAGGTGCCGGAAGAGCCCAAGCCCGAGGAGCCGAAACCGGAGGAGAAGAAGGCGGAAGAAAAGCCGGCCGAGAAGCCTGCGGAACCGCCGAAGGAAGCAAAGTCCGAGCAACCGCCGCCTCCGCCTCCGCCTCCGCCACCACCGCCGCCTCCGGCGGAGGAGGCAAAAGCGCCGGAAGAGAAGCCACCGGAAAAGCCGCCCGAAGCCCAGTCCAAGGAACAGGCTGGCAAGTCGCAGCCCCTGTCGGTGCTGCGCCCAGTGGCGGAATTTGGCGACAAGGATACAGGACCAGAAAAATCGACTGAGGGGGATGCGTCCGTCGCGGGTGTGAAATCGGATACGCCGAAGCCTTCACCAGAGCCCAGACCGGAACCCCAAGAAGATCAAACGAAGCCAGAGGAAATGGCGGAAGCAGCCAAGGCGCCCGAAAGCAAGGAGCCACCCGCTAATCCGGTTCCGGAGGATGTCGAACTCCCGCAGGTCGACCTGGCCGATAACCATGCCGAGAAGAACGGCCCTGCCGCGGGAGCCGAAAGCGAGGCCAAGACGAGCTTCGAGCAGGGAAAACCGCCCAACTCAACAAAGCCCGATGCGACCGCAACCGCCCAGGCGGACAAGCCCATCGAACTGACGGAGGCGAAGACGTTGTTTTCGCAGAAGATGACCAACGATCCGGTGGCGAGAACCGCAATGGGCGATCTGCCGCGGGGTGCCCGTGTGGCGGAGCTTTGCAGCACTGAGCTTCGACAGCAACTGATACATGGATCTCCAGCATATCGGCCGGAAATCCTGCCGTCCTACAGTCTTTCAAAGGGTACAGTCCTTCAAGCCAGCAACGCATTTCGGGCATCTGGTCGGTGGTACGATGTTCGCTTCCGCTGCGAGGTGGACGACGGGGCGACAAAGGTGAAATCCTTCGGCTTTGCTGTCGGCAATCCAGTTCCGAGAAGCGAATGGGCGCGCCGCCGCTTCCCGATGGACTAGCGTTCACAAGTTCGGCACAAGACAGCCGGGATAGCTTTGTCTCATCGCCACATGTCGGTGGTGCGTGAAAGGACAATGAGATGTCGAACGAGATCGAGCGCTTCTTCGAATTGCAGGATGAGGCAACCAAGGCTGCCTTTGTCGAGAATCGCGGAGACGAGCTCACCGACATCCTGGTCGCCGCGCTCGAGGATGTCTTTGCGATTCTTGCCGACGACGATTTTCGCGAAACGATCCATTGATCAGCCAAGCCAATAAGCATTGATCGCTGACGCGCTCGCGGCGTCCGGCCGACTTACCGCTGCATTGTTTTCAGTGGCTCGCGCTGGCACTATACGGTGTCACCTCTGGAAGCGCACGCATGGCCCGCAGTCAATTTCGCATGTTCAGGTCGGTCGTTCCCGGCATCGAGGCGGTGGCTGCGGATAGCAACCAAAGCTTCGCCCGCCATACGCATGAGCAGTTCGGCATCGGGCTGGTTTCGTCAGGTGCGCAAAAGTCCCTGAGCGGCCGCGGGATGGTCGAGGCGGGTGCCGGCGATATCATCACGGTCAACCCGAACGAAGTGCATGATGGCTCGCCGATCGGCGAGGGGAGGTCGTGGCGGATACTCTACTTCGATCCCGAGATGATCGCTGCCAATGTTTCCGAGATCACGGAGGGACGGCGATCGGCTGTCGAGATTTCCCATCCGGTACTGCATGACAAGGCGATTGCCGCGCGCTTCGAGGTAGCCTTTGCGCTAGTGACCAGTGCGGCAGAGCATCGACTGCGGCTTGAGGAAGTCCTTCTTGAACTCGTCGCCCGTGTCGTTGTGGAGGTCGTGCCGAATGAAGGCCAGGTTGGTCCTCAGTCCATTCGAACCGCGCAGGACATGATCGACTGCGATCCAACTGCGGCAATCTCTCTATCGGACCTTGCCCGCGCAAGCCGGCTCAGCCGGTTCCAGGTGTTGCGCGGTTTTGCCAAGGCGACCGGCATGACACCACATGCCTATCTGGTCCAGCGCCGCATCCATCTTGCCCGACACTTGATCGCCGGCGGCGCGCCCTTGGCTGAGGCTGCCGTTGCCAGCGGCTTCGTCGACCAAAGCCACATGACGCGGGTGTTTGTGCGCAAGTACGGAGTTTCGCCGCGCGCCTATGCCAATGCGGTCGCCTGACTGCGCTGCAATTTCATACAAGATCGCCGTGCGGTTTTCGTCTTTCTTCTGCGCAAACAGGAGAAGACGATGCAGCGACATTTGCAAGGTTACCTCTATCTGACTTTGGCGATGATCACAGTCGGCAGCACGGTCATCGCAAGCCGGGTCATTGCTTCAGGCATGCCGCCACTTACCGCAACAGCTCTGCGCTTCGCCATAGCCTTCCCGTTCTTCATGCTGTTGATGTGGATGACCCGGACGCGCTTGCCAGGCTTGCCGCCTCGCGACTGGATTATCCTCTTCGTTCAGGCCGGTGCGGGTAGCGTTGGCTACACAACCTTGCTGATCTCGGGCCTGAGGCTGACGACAGCCGCCGACGCCGGCGTCATCATTGGAACGCTGCCGGTCGTCGCCGGGGCGCTTTCCGTTGCGGTTTTGGGCGAGCGACCACATTCATCGATGGTGTTGGCGATCGCGCTGGCGGCAGCCGGTGTTCTCTTCATTGCTCTTTCGCCCGACGCAGGGAGTGGATCCCTACTTGGCAACGCGCTGGTTTTCGGGGCCGTGATTTGCGAAAGCCTGTTCATTCTCCTGAACAAGAACCTCAGTTCACCGATCCCGGCGCTGACGCAATCCGCGTTGATGACGGGGATTGGCTTCCTTGTCGCCATGGTCGCGGCACTTTTGGCGGAGGGCGTGCCAAGCGCATTGCCTGCCGGTGCAATGTCGGCGGTGATCTATTACGCGCTGGTGCCGACTGTTGCCGGCTTCATTCTCTGGTATGCCGGGGCGGAGCGTGTGAGTGGGGTTGAGGCCTCGCTTTTCACCGCAGTCGCACCGGTTTCGGCGTTGCTTATGGCCTTCGTGATGCTCGGTGAACCGCTACATTTCTACCAAGTCGCCGGCGTCGCCTGCGTGCTGGCGGCGGTCGCTGGGCTTGGGTTGTTTCAGCGACGGGCGACAATGGCGAGGTAGAACGTGGCCAAGGCACATAGGATGAGCACAGATTCGCCACTCGGATCACGCAGCGCAATTCCGTTCGTCTGACCGGCTCATGAAATTCGGTACGTCGGTTCCTATATCTGGTTTCTGGCCGAAAGGAGCTGCCGATGTCTGCCCAACCGATGAAGATACCTGGTCCCGATCATCCAATTACCGTCAGGCCCAATCCGGCGCGCGTCGTCGTAAAGCTTGGCGGTCAGGTCATTGCCGACAGTCGCAACGCGTTGACGCTGAAGGAAGCGTCCTATCCCGCCGTGCAGTACATACCGCGCGCTGATGTCGACATGGCGCTTCTGACCCGAAGTGATCACCACACCTATTGCCCCTATAAGGGGGAGGCGTCGTATCTCAACATCGTTTCGGGTGGTGACATCGCCGGGAATGCGATCTGGACCTATGAAAATCCGTATGCTGCGGTCAGCGAGATCAAGGAGCATCTCGCCTTCTACCCCGATCGGGTGGACTCTATCGAGGAGTTCCCGGGTTAGTGCGGCGCAAGCGCCCATCGAGGTGAGTTGACGCAGCGTTCGATATCGGAACCGCTCGGCCCTATTGCATCCCATTAATCGAGATATCTTGCTGCGGAAGCGTGGCATGCTTGGGAGGAAAAGCAAGGACGGTCCGGCAGGGAAACCGGACCAGTCCCCGTAACTGATCGGAGGTCAATCGGATCAGAAAACGCAATACTGGGCGGCGCCCAAGGTTGATCCAGGGCGCCGGGACTTTGAATTAGAACGCGCGCTGCAGGCGGAAGAAGCCCTTGGTCACTTCGTCGGCGTCGTCCGGATCGGTGTAGTCGACCGTTGCCTTGGCGTAGAGGTTGTCGACAATCTGATAGTCGACGGTAATGCCGACCTTCCAGGCATCGCCCAGACCGTCGAAAGAATCGCCGTGGAAGGTGTCAAGATCAGGAACGTAGTTACCGAAGTACTGGGCCATCGGGGTAATCGTCCACTTGTCGGTAGCCTTGATCGCGTATTCGCCGGCAACCGTCCATTCCGACTGCGAGTAGTAGGAGTTCGGGCCAGACGCATAGATAGCCGCCAGGCCGAGCGTGCCCGGGCCGATATCAGCGAAGAGCATGCCGCGGACAGCGCCTTCTTCGTTGTCCGTGTCGTAGCCGCCGATAACCTGGTAGCTCACGACGCCAGCCTTGCCGCCAACGCCGAAGGCAACGCCGACGTTGTTCGGGTTTTCGCCGGTCTTGAAGTAGCCGTCTTCCAGTTCGTCTACGCTGATGCCGGCATAGAAGTCACCGTTTTCATACTGGTAGCGGATGGAGTTGTGCAGCGTTTCAAAGCTGGACAGGACGTCCGGCTCGCCAGAAAGATCGTCATCCCACCAGGAGTAGAACAGACCAGCGCGCAAGCCCGCGATGTCGATGTATGCCGAATCCAGAATGGTGCTGGTCGAACTGTTGTCGCCGTTGTTGCGGAAAACGATGACGCCGGTCAGCGGGCCATATTCGGTGTCGCTCTTGGCGGTGAACTGTACCTGGGCGCGTGTGAAGGCGTTCCAGTCGGACGTACCCTTCTCATCCGGACCGCCGTCAACCTGGAAACGAATGTAGCCATTGATCTTGAGGCAGGTTTCGGTGCCCGGGATGTAGAAGTAGCCCGAGCCGTACGCGTCGCAGACGCGGACGTATTCAACCGGCTCGGGTTCTGCTGCAACGATTGCGTCAGCAGCAAAGACCGGCGAGGACGCAGCAGCAAACGCTGCGGCGGAGGTCAACAATGCCATCCGTATATTCATTTGAAATCCATTTCCTTTTCGATTGAACCGCCGCCAGGGGAGATGGGGCCGTTCCGATAGTTTGCCTTTCGGCTGGCGGATCAGCGAACCGCTGAAGCCTTAATTTCATCCTCGATTAAATCTATCAATTCTCCCGGTAACAAAATCCCTGTTTGCGACTGTTCTTTGATGTTATCTGTTGTTTTTATGTAACAATATCAAATACTTAAGCATACGACTCCTATGCGCCGCATTTGTGCGGCGCATAGCGATCGTCATGCTGTTCTCGGGGGCTCGCAGGAGCGTGTCTGACGCCATCATTGCAATGGTGCCAAAGAAAATCTCACCGCAGATAGTCCCGCCGAAGGCCGAATTGAAGGGCACTGATTGGAACGCAGTGTTCCAAATTTGGAACGAATTCTCGTTCCATGCGGTTGGCATCACCTCTTAGTAGCGATAAGCGATAACGGTCGCAGGCCTATCGTGCTTACTGAAAGGGGTGCCCGATGCTGAACGCAGAGGGTGTTTTCCAGGACCTAAACGATTTCGTCTATTTTGCCGCAGTCGTTCGTCACAATGGCTTTTCCGCCGCCGGGCGGGTGCTGAACATGCCGAAATCGAAGCTCAGCCGGCACATAACAGCGCTGGAGGCAAGACTCGGCGTTAGGCTACTGGAGCGGACGGTCAATCGATTCCGCGTGACGGAAATCGGACGCGCCTTCTACAATCACTGCGAAAACATCCTGCGTGAAGCCGATCGTGCCGCCAAGGCCATCAACGATGCGACCGGCGAACCGCAGGGGCAGATCCGCATAAGCGTGCCTCACGGATTGCTGGATGGCTCGCTTGGCGCCATGATCCCGGAGTTTCTCAACCGTTACCCCAAGGTTCAGCTGCAGATACTCAGTACGGATCGACGGGTCGACATCATCAACGAGCGCCTCGATCTCGCGGTTCGCGCGCAATTGGCCGAAGAGACGGACTCCGAACTGACGATGCGTGTGCTCAGCAAGGTGGATCTGATCCTTGTGGCGAACCAGAAAGTTGCGAGTTCGCTGCCGTCGATCGACGGTGTCGAAAGTCTTATCGACGCTCCGACGGTGTCGTTTGCCGGGCCGCTGACGGAGTGGCAGGACTGGGACGTCTGGGAGTTCACCGGACCCGATGGCACTCGATACCGGCATCAGCACAAGCCGCGCATGAGCTGCCGCAGCGTCGCGGCGGTGCTGGAAGCGATATACGCCGGGGTAGGGGTCGGGCTTCTGCCCGACCATATCTGCGCCGAGGGAATTCGCGATGGCAGGCTCGTGCGCCTTTTGCCAAATCACCGGATGTCCCAGGCGACGATCTACCTTGTCTTCACCGCAACGCGAGGTCTGCCGACAGCAGTTCGGGCGCTCGTCGATTTTCTCGTCGAGCAGTTTCGCAGCCTGCGCGTCACCACGCAGTGCCAGGCGGCCGAGATACAGGCGAAGGATCGGACCCGGCCTATCGAGATGTCCGGCGCTCAGCCTGCATAGGCTTCGTCGAGCGCCGCGATATCGATCCTCACCATCTGCATCATCGCGGCCTGCACACGCATGGCCCTTTCCGCGTCCGGATCGTTGAGATAGCGCATCAAAGCGTCGGGTATGATCTGCCAGGAGACGCCGAACCGGTCCTTCAGCCAGCCGCATTGCTGCGGCTTGCCGCTATCGAGCAACCGTTCCCAGTAATAGTCGACCTCTGCCTGATCCTTGCAACGAACGAAGAATGAGACAGCCTCACTGAACTTGAACTGAGGGCCTCCGTTCAGGCCCATGAACTGCTGGCCTTCGAGCTCGAACGTCGCGGCAAATGCCTTTCCATCCGGGCCTCGCTTCACCTGCGGGTCCCCGGCGTTCTTGAATATCGCCCTATAAAAGCTGATGGCGTCGTCGAGCTGGTTATCGAACCAAAGGCAAGGTGTGATCTTCTGCATCGGTTGTCCTCCTGGCGCTTAATCTGTGGCAAGGACGCTGAAAGAGCGGGCTTGCCGACAACCGGCAGCGAATTATTCCTGATCGGAAGTTGGCGGCAATTCACTTGCCTATCGCCGATCCTGCCTAATCTTAATTTGAAGAGGGATGTCGGTCCAAGCCAACTCCGTTCGTCCTTGGACTTGCAACAACGCAAAAGGGAGAAAAACATGTCCTATGTCGATGGGTTCGTCGTGGCTGTGCCGCAGAAGAACATTGAGGCGTACAAGGCCTTTTCCGCCACGACCGGCGCAGTATGGAAGTCCTACGGCGCGAAAGAGTTTGTGGAATGCATCGCCGACGACGTGCCGTATGGGGAACTGACCTCGTTTCCGCGCGCTGTGCAGGCGGCGGACGACGAAGTCGTGGTTTTTTCCTGGATCGTTTATGGCTCACGCCAGGAGCGCGATGACATTATGACGAAAGTGATGGCGGACCCTCGTCTTCAAGGGGACGCGTGGAAGTCGATCTTCGATGGCAAGCGGATGATCTTTGGTGGGTTCGTTCCCTTTCTGCAGCTTTGAGCAGCGGTGCGCAAGCCGCATTGACATGAGGGCAGCTCAACGCCACGTCTCGTAAAAGAGACGTAAGCGGAATCGTAGCCATGGCCCAGAAGATCATCAGTATTTCCACCACAGGCCAGGGCCTATACGAATTTACAGCCGAGGCAGCGTCCTTTGTTCGCGCCGATGGCGCGGCCGAGGGCCTGCTGACCGTTTTCGTGCGCCACACCTCATGCTCACTGCTCATTCAAGAAAATGCCGACCCGGACGTCCGCACCGATCTCGATGCGTTCTTTCGCCGACTGGTGCCTCCTGCTTCCGACCCCTCGATGCGCTGGATTGTTCATACCACCGAAGGACCGGACGATATGCCGGCGCATATCAAGGCTGCGTTGACGCAGGTTTCCATCGGCATTCCGGTTGTCGGCGGGCGCCTCGCGCTCGGCAAGTGGCAGGGGATTTACCTGTTCGAACACCGCGACCGGCCGCATCGGCGCGAGATCGTGCTGCATCTGAGCGGCTGAACCGGAACTGAACGGCCGGTTCGAAGATCATTCATTTTCAGAGGGTTATGGTCACCACAATCCCGGGTGGGAGATATAAGCAACCGTTCAGAGAGTAGTGTCATGACCCATTTCATCGCCAAGGTTTCGTTTGCCGCCCTTATCGCATTGGCATCGAACCCGTTCGGGGCACCGACCGCCTCGGCTTCGCAATGGGGACGTGCACCAGCTGTCGATGTCCAATACCGTCCCGTCTATGCCTGCTCGCCGGTGCAAGCTGTCCAGAAGGCACGTTGGACAGGTCTGCGCTACGCGCGCGTCACGAACGTCACGCCGCGGCGTGTGGTCGTTTCCGGCCGCAACTATTGGGGCTGGGACCGGATGGTGTTCGCCAACGTTGGCGGCTGCCCCTTGATCCGCCGCTGATTGGCGTCATCCACAATGGCGCCGTCAGCTTGCCTTGGCCGCGCCATTTTCGCCCTGCTTTGTGCGAATCGCATATGAATGCGCAGATCCGGAAAGGTTGGACCTGACCTTGCCGGTAAGAGTGTATCGAATGGGGAAGGGCTCTGCCGCACCCCGATGGAGAACTTTCGATGATGCAATTTCTGGCCAAGGCGGGGCTTGCGACGCTGCTCGCCGCCGGCACTGTTGCCGGGGCAGCTGCACCGGCATCCGCTCAGGTAGACGTCTACATTGGCAGTGGTCGCCCGCCACCGCCTCCCAGCTACTATCGCCCGCCACCGCCTGACTATGATCGCCCGCGGCCGCGTGCGCGTGGCTGTGACCCGCGGCTCGCAGAAGATATCGCGCGCGACTACGGCTTTCGTCGTGCCCGCGTGGTCGACGTCACGCCTCGCCGCGTGATCGTCGAGGGCTGGACGCGCCGTGGCGCCGATGAAATCAGCTTCGGCAATATCCGCGGCTGCCCGGTCCTGCGCCGCTAACGGTCCCGATCACCAGACTCTGAAAAAATAGAAGACCGCCTTTGCCAACGTCATTCGGTTCCGGCAAAGGCGGTTTTTTAGCGTTTAGGGGATCGCGTGCGCGGCCGATCGAGCTGGTTGCTCCACATCGCTGGCCTCCTCGCTCGATGTTGCAAGCGGCGCCTGGCTGTCGGCCGAAACGACGGCTCGCGGCAGCGGCGTGCCACGCTTCTTTTCACGCGCCAGCGTCAGCAAGCCCGAGCAGATAATGAGAACGATGCCGGCAGCCATCGGAAGGTCGATGGTGTCGTCGAAGATCAGATATCCGAATGCGATCGCCCACAGCATCTGGCTGTACTGCGGAGGGGCGACCAGATTTGCCGGTGCCAGCCGGGCGGCCGTCATCAGCAGCACGTTACCGGCCGCGCCAAGCAGGCCATAGCTTGCGATGAACAACCACTGGCGCGGGGTTGGAACGACCATCTCCGACAGCATCAGGATGCCACTGACGGCGAGTGTGCCAAGCAGGGCTGCGCCGTACAGCGACAGGCGCTTTTCGGCCGGACCCATCTTTCGCATGATGACGATCGAGATTGCTGCAGCCAGGCCGCCGATCGCCGCCGCAAGATGACCCACCGACAATTCGCGGAAGCCCGGACGGAGCACGACCAGAACGCCGATGAAGCCGACGATGACGGCGGCCCAGCGCTGCCAGCGTACGTCTTCCCCGAGAAAGATGACGGACAGAATGGTCACGAACGACGGCAGAAGGAACAGCAGGCAGAAGGCCTCAGCCATCGGCAGCTTCGTGAATGTGATGATCGAAGCGATTGCTCCGATTGCGCCGCAGCCGAACCGCAGCAGCCAAAGGGTGCGGTTCGTGCTTCTGACGACATCGCGCCAGGTATCATCTCTGCCTTTGATGAAGGGCAGCGCGGCGCAGCCGAACAGCGCGCCGATGAAGGCGATCTGATAGGCGGGCACGCCGCCATGCAATATCTTGATCGATGCATCGCTGAAGGCAAATACGGCATAGGCGCCAAACGCGACGAGAACACCGCGCAGCGGCGAAGAATGGGCTGTCATGGATTTAGAATCGTCCGGAGGAGAGTCTTTGAACTCTTACGGACCGCCGACGGCAACGCGAGAGCCGATTGCGAATAGCTGCCATGCACAATCGCAAGCCCGGCTGTCATCATCTATCAGCTCGCATATGCCTCCAGGGGACTTTGCGAGCGCCGTCGAAGGAAATCCACGAGCAGGGGGTGCTGACCTTTCAGGATCTTTCGCTCCGCATCCGCCAGCGTGAACCATTCGGCTCGATCCACTTCGGGAAATTCCACCATCACGCCGGAGCGCGGCGGCCACTCCATCCGGAAGCGATTGCTGGCAGTTGCTTCCAGATCGATGTCGGCCTCGACGGCCCAGGCAACAACGATCTTGCCACCGGGTTGCTTGTATTCCCCGAGATGATGAAAGCTTCCTTCGACGTCGATGCCCAGTTCTTCGCGGGCTTCACGTCTTGCCGCATCAAGTTCATCTTCGTCCTCGTCGACGAGGCCCTTGGGGATCGACCAGGCGCCGATGTCCTTCTTCGCCCAGTATGGTCCCCCCGGATGAACCAGGAGAACCTCGTAGCCACCATCGTGGAGGCGGTAAATCAGCAGGCCTGCACTTCGCTTCGCCATATCGACTGCATCCTTCTGCTTACGGGAAAGAGCACTGGGCGCGGTTCGCGCCCAGTGTGCTGTTTTAATTACGGGTCTGGCGAAGAGCCACGCCGTAGTCGCGGTAAACGCTCAGGCAATCGGTGTAGCTAAGCGAGCCGTTGTCGCCGTAAATGACATGGGCGCTGGATGCGCTGGTCGCCGCTTCTTCCGATACGAAGAGGATCGCCTCGCCAAGCGATTTTCCCGTGATCGGCTCTTCGGTGCCGTCTTCCTGCGTGATGCCTTCAATAATTGCCGCTATCTGGCGGTGGCTGAAAACCGCCCGTCTGTCTTCCGGTGTCATTGTCCTTACCTCTGCTTGAAATCAATGGATCTATCTGCCCAGCCGAAGCGGTTTCATGACTTCTTGCGCAGCTCTGCCGAAATAGCTGCTCCGCTCGTCGAATGCTCTAACAATGAGGGGCGGCAGGCGTTTTACCTGACCGTCGCCCGATATCGCCGTGCGCGCAAACCGCAGCTGCCGGCCGACTTAGGTCGCGATCCGCAACAGGTCGCGACAGGGCACTAGATAGAGTCGGATCATCGACCGACAAGATGGCTGCTGATAACTATCACCATCTAGTGACATGATGGTTCATCCTGCGCATAACGATTGCGTTTGGCAATCGGGATGCATGCCCCTATATCGACGCTCACCACGCAAACAGAAGCGACAACGGATATGTTTCAAACCGCGACCATAAATTCCGCCAGCAAGGTTGATTTCTACGCGGAGCTTTGCCAGCAGCTGAAGGGCCTGCTGCACGGTGAAAGCGATACGATCGCCAATGCCGCGAATACGGCGGCTCTGATGTTCGAAATGATGCCGGATCTGAACTGGGCAGGCTTCTACTTCCTCAAGTCGGATAGCGAGCTGGTTCTGGGACCGTTCCAGGGGAGGGCGGCATGTGTGCGCATTGCGGTCGGCCGCGGTGTTTGCGGGACGGCTGTGGAACAGGGGGCTTCGATCCTTGTCGAGGACGTACATACGTTTCCCGGGCATATCGCCTGTGACGCCGCGTCGCGTTCGGAACTCGTGGTACCGCTTCATCACGATGGTAAAATTCTTGGCGTCATCGATCTGGACAGCCCGACCGCGTCGCGCTTCGACGCCGAGGATCAGGCCGGCGTCGAAGCTCTGGCCCGGATTTTCGTCGAGGCGAGCTACTGAGCCTCTGCGGCTCGGTATCGCTCAAAGCAAAGGGACACGCTTCTAGGAAGCGCGTCCCTTCGTTGTTTTCAATGAGAGCTAAGCGCTACTGCTTTGGCTTCTTGGCCTCGTCGTCCATCAACTCATACCACATCGCGTTGAGGACGGCGAAGGCGGCGGCCAGAGGCAGGCCGAGGATCCATGCGAAATACCACATCGTCTTTCTCCTTCAGTAGGCGTGGCCGCTCTTGTCGGTGACCGTCTTCTCGTCGACCTTGCCCCAGAGGACTTTGTAAACCCAGGCGGTGTAGGCGACGATTATCGGCAGGAAAATCAGCGACACGACCAGCATGACGAACAGCGTCGTGTGGCTCGACGAGGCATCCCATACCGTCAGGCTCGACCTCGGGTCGAGCGAGGAGGGCAGGATGAACGGGAACATCGAGAGACCGACGGTCGAGATGATGCCGAAGATCGAGAGCTTGCTGAAGAGCAGGGTCGAGACTTCCCATTTTGCCCGGAGGGCGAGGAAGGCGGCTGCTGCTCCGAGGAAGCCGAGGATCGGCGCAATCAGCATCCACGAGTAGGTGCCATAGTTCGCCAGCCAGGAGCCATCGTGGGTGGCCGTCTTGAGCAGAGGGTTCGACGGGCCGGCCGGGTTGATCTCGCTGGTGATGCTGTAGCCGTTCACTGCGAGCGCCAGGAAGAGGCCACCGAGCGCGAAAAGGATGATGACGGCAAGCGCGGCGCGGCTGCCATAGCTTCTGGCCCGCTCGGCGACCGGGCCGCTTGCTTTCAGGACGAGCCAGGAAGCGCCGTGCATGACGAACATGGCGACCGAGAGCAGGCCACAAAGCAGAGCGTAAGGGTTGAGAAGGCCAAAGAACGAGCCCTCGTAGAAGATGCGCATGTCAGCCGGGTCGAAGCGGAACGGCACGCCTTGCAGCACGTTGCCAACGGCGACGCCGAAGATCAGCGACGGTACGAAACCGCCGACGAACAGCGCCCAGTCCCAGTTGTTGCGCCAGCGGGCGCTCTCGCGCTTCGAGCGGTACTTGAAGCCGACCGGGCGCAGGATGAGCGCGAACAGGATCGCGAACATCGCGAGGTAGAAGCCCGAGAACGACACCGCATAAAGCGGCGGCCAGGCGGCGAAAGTAGCGGCCCCGCCAACGATCAGCCACACCTGGTTTCCTTCCCAGACAGGGCCGATCGTGTTGATGGCGACGCGGCGCTCCGTATCGGTCTTGGCGACGAAAGGCAACAACGTGCCGACGCCGAGGTCGAAGCCATCCGTGACGGCAAAGCCGATCAGGAGTACGCCGAGTAGCAGCCACCAGATCAAGCGCAGGATTTCGTAGTCTATGAGTTCGTGCAGGATCATGACGGGTCACTCCGCGGCGGGAACGAGGGTTTCGGAAATAAGCTCTGCGTCCGGCTCGTCGTCCGGCTCCGGTCCCTTCTGGATGGCTCTGATCATAAGCGTCATCTCGACGATGATGAGCGTGGTGTAGAGCGCAGCAAAGCCGACGATGGTCAGCAGAACCGTGCTTGCGCCGAGGCTCGACACCGCCATTGCCGTCGGCAGAACGCCTTCGATAACCCACGGCTGACGGCCGATTTCGGCAACGATCCAGCCTGCTTCGATGGCAATCCAGGGAAGCGGGATCGCGAAAACGGCGATCTTCAGCAGGAGTGGGTACTTATCCAGGTGCCGTCGTGCCGATAGCCAAAAGAAGGTCGCCGTCAGGACGATGAAGAACATGCCGAGCCCGACCATGATGCGGAACGACCAGAAGAGGGTCGGCACATGCGGAATGGTATCATGTGCGGCCTGGGCGATCTGCGCCTCAGTCGCCTGGCGCGGATCGTCAACGTAGCGCTTCAGAAGAAGAGCGTAGCCGAGCTGGTGTCCCAGTTCCTCGAACGAGGTGCGGACCTGAGGCGCGATACCGTCCGGCGTTGCTGCAGCGCGGATCTGCATCAGCGCGTCATAGGCCTTGATGCCGTCGCGGATGCGGGCTTCCGCCTGCTGCTCGAGCTTGTCGATACCGGGTATCTCCGTCGTCAGCGAACGGGTGCCGATCAGACCCATGACCCACGGGATATGGACGGCGAAGTGCGTCTCGCGCGCTTCCTGATCCGGGAAGCCGAAGGCGGTGAAGGCGGCGGGTGCCGGTTCGGTCTCCCACATCGCTTCGATGGCGGCGAGCTTCATCTTCTGGTTTTCGGTGGCGAGGTAGCCGCTTTCGTCACCGAGGACGACGACCGAAAGCGCTGATGCCAGACCGAACGATGCCGCCACCGTCATTGAACGTTTGGCGACTTCGAGGTGCCGGCCCTTCAGCAGGTACCAGGCCGAGACGCCGAGCACGAAGATCGACGCACAGACATAACCGGCTGAGACGGTATGGACGAACTTCGCCTGGGCGACGGGGTTGAAGACCACGTCGAAGAAACTGGTGATTTCCATGCGCATTGTCTGCGGATTGAGCGCCGAGCCGACCGGGTTCTGCATCCAGCCGTTGGCAACGAGGATCCAGAGCGCCGAGAAGTTGGAGCCGAGCGCCACGCACCATGTCGCCACGAGGTGACCGACCTTCGAAAGCTTGTCCCATCCGAAGAAGAACAGGCCGACGAAGGTTGCCTCAAGGAAGAAGGCCATGAGACCCTCGATCGCCAGCGGGGCGCCGAAGATATCGCCGACGTAGTAGCTGTAGTAGCTCCAGTTCATGCCGAACTGGAACTCCATGACAATGCCGGTGGCGACGCCGATCGCAAAGTTGATGCCGAAGAGTACGCCCCAGAACTTCGTCATCTGCCGCCAGACCTGGCGCCCCGTCATGACGTAGACGGTTTCCATGATGGCAAGCAGCACGGAGAGCCCGAGCGTCAAAGGCACGAATAAAAAGTGGTAAAGCGCAGTCAGCGCAAATTGGAAGCGCGATAGCGCGACGATGTCTAGTTCCATTGTCTTTCTCCAACGATCCCACGGGGTACGAAGGGTTTCCGCCAAACCGGATTGCCTGGCGGTCGTGTGTGGTTCAGTCCGGTCTCAGCCGGTTCAAAGCCTTTTCGAACGCCGCCTCTCCACGGCGTGAAACTTCTGTGATGCGCCCGTCGTCCATGACCGCGATGATGTCCGCGATCGCGGCCTCCCGACGGATATGCGTGGCGATGACGAGCGAGCGTCCCTCCGCCTTTTGCGCCAGACGAATCATGACGTCGCGCGCGGTTGCGCCATCGAGGCCTTCCGTCGGCTCGTCCAGCAGCCAGAGCGGCGCGTCGTGCAGGAAGAGCCGGGCGAGGGCGAGGCGGCGCGATTGACCGCCCGAGAGTCCCATGCCGCCTTCGCCAAGCGGCGTGTCGAGGCCGCGCGGTAGAACGACGATATCGTGGAGGAGGCCTGCGGCGGCGAGTGCTTCACACAGCACTTCGTCGTCGGCGTCAGGTCGTGCCAGTTGGAGGTTGCAGCGGAGGCTGTCCCGGAAAAGCTCCGTGCGTTGGGTCAACAGCGTGGCGTTGAGACATTCGATGGATCCGTGAGTGGCCCACATTTCAGTTGCCAGGAGCGAAAGCAGGGTCGATTTTCCGGCGCCACTTGCGCCGATTAGAGCGAGCTTTTCGCCGGCCATCAGATCGAGGTTAATGTCGCGTAGCACAGGCATTTCCGCGTCATATCCCGCGGTCACTTCGCTCAGGCGAAATGCCACGCCGGGAGCCGATAAAGCATTGCGGTGCGCGCCTTCATTGGCCGACAAGCGCGGCGCGATGCGGCGGGCGGCGAGCAAGGTTCGGCCGAGCTCCATCGCACCGCGGCGCAGGGCGCCGAAGGGCTCGACCGCGGCGAAGGCAATCAGCACGCCAAGCGCGGCGACCGGCGGGCTGATCGTGCCTGCTCCGGCCAGGGCTGCAGCAGCCAGTAGCGAACCGCTAAGTAGGGCGGTTGACGTGAGCCCGAACCCGAATGTGACACCGGCTTCGATGCGGTTCAGGCGGTCGTCGGCGCCGGCGGCATAGTGATCGGCATCTGCGATCGCCGCACGCTGCGCGTCGAGGCGTCCGGCCATCAGCAAGTCGGTCTGGCCGGCGACGAGATCAATGGTGCGGGCGCGAACGGCCTCGATGCCGTGGGCGCGGCGGCGGGCATGCTTCATTGCCCGGCGTCCGGCGACGAAGGGAATGCCGAGACCGGCGGCAAGCAGCACGATGGCGACGGCCAGTGCGAAGAGCGGATGCATCAGCACAAGCGCTACGCTTGCGGCAATCGCCGCAGCGACCGCAACGCCGGCTGGAACCAGCACGCGCAGATAGAGGGAATCGAGCGCATCGATGTCGCCCGTTAGGCGGAAAAGCAGGCGTGCGGGCCGGCGAGCAAGCTCCCGTGCGGCACCGGGCATGGCCCATCCGCGGAACAGGCGCTCGCGCAAAGCGGCGAGTACGCTGAGCGTCGCGTCATGGGTCGTCAGCCGCTCGCCGTAGCGCGAGGCGGTCCGGCCGAGCGCAAGCAGGCGAATGCCGGCCGACGGCATGAAGACGTCGAAGGTGGCAATCGTTGCTGCCGAAAGTCCGGCGATGCCGGTTGCGGTAATGAACCAGCCCGAGAGGCCGAGCAAAGCAATTCCTGCGGATACCGTGGTCGCGGAGAGCGCTGCCCCGAGGAGCAAGCCCCGGCGGCGTTCGGCCAGGAAGAGCTTGACGATTGGCTTGAGGTTAAAAAGCGATGCGCTCATTCGGCTGCCTCGCGTGCAGTTTCGGGATCGAACACGACGGTCCGGTCCATGCGCGCGGCAAGCCGCGGATCATGGGTTGCAACGACAAGCGTGCGGCCCTTGGCAAGGGCAAGCAGGCTCTCGGTGATCTCGCTTGCGGTGTCAGCATCGAGGTGCGCGGTCGGCTCGTCCGCAAGTACGATGCAGGCTTCCCGATTGCAGGCGGCGCGGGCGATGGCGAGGCGCAGCGCTTCGCCGCCGGAAACTCCCATGCCACCATCGCCGAGCGGACGTCGAGCGTGGTTGCGGGCAAAGCGGCTGAGCTTGGCAAGATCGAGTGCTTCTGTCACGGCCCGCGTGGAAACGTCCGGCCGACCGAGCGAAATGTTGCCTGCGATGGTGCCCGCAAACATATGCGGCTTCTGGCCGACCCAGGCGACCTTGGCATGAAGGGTAGGATTGGCCGGCTGTTCGTCGATGGTGACGCTGCCGGTTTGGCAGGTCGCGTGGCCGGCGATCAGTGCGAGGAGGGTGGATTTTCCCGAGCCGCTGGCACCGAGCAGGGCAACGTGCTCGCCGGGACGGATGCGCAGATTGAACTCGTCGATGGCGGTGTTGCTGTTCTTGCCATAACGGAAGCTGACATTCTCCACTCGGATGGCGCAAAGCGCTGTTTCGGCCTTGGATGCATCGCTCGCAACGGGCAGCATCAGGCCATCCGCATTCAGCGCATCGATCGCCTTGATCGCAGCTTGGCCGGCGGCGCGGTCATGCCAGACGGCCGAGAGTTCGCGCAGCGGCTCGAAGAAAGCCGGCGCAAGCAGCAGCACGAAGAGGCCGGTCGTCAGATCGAGGCCGCCTGTCCAGGCGCCGAAGCGAATTTCTCCGAGCAGGGAAAAGCCGATATAGACGGCGACCAGCGCGACGCCCAAGGCCGCGAAGAGCTCGAGGGCGGCCGACGACAGGAAGGCAATCTTCAGCACAGCCATGGTGCGAGCCTTCAGCGAGCCGGCGTCGGCTCTCAACCTCGTTGCGGTCGCATCGACGGCGTCGAGTGAACGGATGGTCGCCATCCCACGCAGGCGGTCTAGGAGGAAGCCGTTGAGGCCGCCGGTTGCTGCCAGCTGCTTCTCGCTTGCAACCTGCGCGCGCCAGCCGATCAATGCCATGAAGACGGGGATCAACGGCATGGCGAAAAGGAGAATGAGAGCGGCAATCCAGGAAATCGGGAAGACGCAGGCAAGGATGACGAGCGGTACGGCACTTGCCTTGAAGCGGGCCGGCTGAAAACGCGAGAGGTAGGGAACGATCATCTCGGCCTGTTCGCCGATAACGCTTGCGGCCTCGCCCGAACTTGCCTTCGTGCTGTCGATCGGCGAGCGCCGGGCAAGGGCTGTGACGGCCAGTTCACGCCGGGCCGTCAGTTCGGCGCGGGCTGCGTGAAATGCCATGCGGCCGCCAACCGCCTCGAGACAGCTTTTCGCTATGCCAAGCAGCGCGATATAGACGGCAAACCACAAGACGTCGTTGAAGCCGCCGCCGTTTGCGATGCGACCGACTGCGGTGGCGAGAATTGCCGCCTGCGGTATCCATGTGAGCGATGCCAGGGTCTGGACGGCAGCTGCCTTTCGCAAGCCACCATGTCCGGGCACAGCTTTTCCCGGCTTGCCGAAAGCCTGCTTTCCTTTTGCGTCTAAGCAAGCACTCCCCATAGCGCTAACTCTTGTTCGCAGGATTGGGCCGGCGGCTGCGGCCGAGCGAAACGACTCGGTCCTTGGCCTCCAACAGCTTCGTCACTTTCGCACCTAAGGAGAGTAACGTCGCAAGCCGTTCGGTTTCAAGTTGTTTTACGTCCTCATACCAATGCGTTAGCTGTTCGATCAGCGCGTGCATCTCGCTCATACGTTCTTGCGCGTGGCGTTCTGCTTCGCTTGCCGGCCGCTGCATCAGGATTTCGCGGAGCACCGAGAGAGTGGGGTCGACCTCGCGCTTCTTGCGCTCTTCCGCCAGCGTCCGCAGGATCTGCCAGACGTCATCGGGTGTGGTGAAGAAGTCGCGCCGGTCATCCGGCTTGTGTTTGAGCAGAACGAGGTTCCAGGTCTGCAGTTCGCGTAGGCTCATCGAGACGTTCGAGCGGGAAATGCCAAGAGCGTCGGTGATCTCCTCGGCGCAGAGCGGCGATGGCGACACGTAGAGCAGGGCGTAGATCTGGCCGACAGTGCGGTTGATGCCCCAGCGCGAGCCCATTTCACCGAAGTGCAGGACGAAGGATTGAACAAGCGGCGGAAGGTTCATCTCGATTTCCGTTATGTCTGTGATTTCAGAAATTTCTGAAATCACTATAACTGGGTCGGCTCCACGGGCAATTGGCAAATGAGGGCTGCGGCAATTTGGTGTCGCGGCCACAAAAAGCCGCCGCAGCTCGCCCCGGATGACGACACTTTGATTTCAATCAAGAAAACGCTGTTCTCAATCGGTGGCCGTGGTCTATGTTTTTGCACGGAGCTAATTTGATGCGCAAAGACATACATAATTCAAACATACCAGTACGTTGCATGAGCTGTGAGGTTCGCCACAAGGGCATGTGCGGCGCACTCAGCGCCGACGAGTTGCTGGCCCTTTCCGCGCATACCCGCCTGGTCAATCATGAAGCCGGCGATGAGTTGGCCGGCGAGAAGATGCCGGCCGAATCCTATGCCACGGTGATCCGCGGCGTCGTGAAGCTTACGAAGACGCTGGAGGACGGGCGCCAGCAGATCGTCGGCTTGCAGTTCGCGCCTGATCTTCTCGGCAGGCTGAATGCGAATGAGAATGCCGTGTCGGTGGAGGCGGCTTCTGACGTCAATATCTGTCGCATTCCGAAGGCTGCGCTGGAGCGCATGGTCAAAAACAACCCTGCGCTTGCTGGGCGCCTCACGGCACAGACGCTGCGCGAGCTGGACGAAGCGCGGGACTGGATGGTAACACTCGGGCGTAAGACGGCGGCGGAGAAGGTCGCAAGTTTTCTGTTTCTGATCGCGACCCATCTCGATCCCGAGGCTGTCGGGGAAAAGCGCCAATTCGACCTGCCGCTGTCGCGGGCCGACATTGCCGATTTCCTGGGGCTGACGATCGAGACGGTCTCCCGCCAGATGTCGAAACTGAAAGCCGATGGCGTGATCTCGATTATCGCCAACAGACATATCAAGGTGGCGAAGTTATCGAAACTCAAGGCCTGCTGCGGCTCCTGAAGATCCCTGTGCGACATTCTTGAATGCATGTTGCCGAGCAGGCCCATTCCGTGCAGGAGTGACGGTTCACCTCGTTCGATAAGAGATCTGCATGTCTGCCTTTGCCAATCCGCTTGTTTCCCGCCTGTCTCCGCCACCCATTCCCTCGGTTCTTGCCTGGGCTCGCGAATACAAGGGCGCCAAGGGGTCGCTGGTCGATCTTTCGCAGGCGGTGCCCGGCTATCCAGCCCATCCCGAAATGCTGCGGTTGCTTGGCGAAGCGGCATCTTCGCCAAAGACTGCGGGCTATGGTCCGATCGAGGGTGAGGGCGTGCTGAGAGACGTCTATGCCCAGCATATGTCTGATGTCTATGGGGCGCAGGTTTGCGCCGCCAACATTCATATCACCGCGGGCTGCAACCAAGCCTTCATGTCAGCGGCAATCGCGCTTGCCGGCGCCGGCGATACGGTGGCGCTGACCAATCCGTTCTATTTCAATCAAGAGACGACGCTGTCGATGCTCGGCATCAAGCGTGTTCTGGTCGATTGCGACGCGGAAAATGGCTTCCTGCCCGAGGTTCAATCGGCAAAAAGGGCCCTGGTCGGCGGCGCCAAGGTGCTGGCGGTCGTGACGCCGAACAATCCGACGGGGGCGATCTATCCGCCTGAATTGCTGCTTGAGCTGTTCACGCTCTGCCGCAAGCATGGGGCATGGCTGATCGTCGACGAGACCTACCGCGACTTCCTTCCTAAGGGCTACGGCGCTCCGCATCCGCTGCTGACGATCCCGGGCTGGGAAGACACGCTGATCCTGCTCTATAGCTTCTCGAAGTCCTTCTGCATTCCCGGCCATCGTCTTGGAGCGATTACGGCTGGCGTCAACGTCGTCACCGAGATCACCAAGGTCATGGACAACATGCAGATTTGCGCGCCGCGCGCCGCGCAGGTCGCCGTTGCCAAGGCGATGCCGATCCTTGCGGATTGGCGGGCGGGGAACCGCCTGGAGATCGCGCGCCGTGCCGATGCCTTGCGGGCGGTGATGTCGGGACTGCCAGGCTGGGAGATCGGCGCGGTCGGCGCCTATTTCGCGTTTATCCGCCATCCCTTCGAGGATCTCAGCTCAACCGCTGTCGCAGAGCGTCTGGCGAAGGAAGTGGGCGTCGTTTGCCTGCCGGGAAGCTATTTCGGGGAAGGGCAGGAGCACTATCTCCGGCTCGCTTTCGCCAATGCCGATGCGGCTTCGATCGGCCTGCTCGCAGATCGCCTGCGGTAATTTCGAGTGACAAAGGCCCGCATGAGCGGGCCTTTGTTCTTTCTGGTTGGTTCTCGTATCAGACCACGGCAGTCAGCGGCGGTATCTGCTTGTCTGCCGGGCTATCCTGCTCGGAGGCCTCCAGCAGATTGAGCTCCCGCCGTTCCTTCTCCGACACAATCGCAAGGTCGATGACCTTCTGCAGGTTTGCGGCGTGGCGGAAGGTCGGGTCGTCCTGCTTTCCGGTTCTGACCGCTTCGGCAAAGCGCTGGTAATTTGTCAGCACTGCAGGGACCTCGATATCGCGCCAAATAGCGTTCTCGATGTCCTCGCCGAAGCAGCCGCGCAGTTCGGAACCGTCCGGACGGTGGATCACTTCCAGGCTGCCCCTTTCGCCGTAGATACGAAGCTTCAGCTCGTTGAGATGGCCGGTCGCCCAACGGGTGGCGTGGATGACGCCGAGTGCACCGTTGGTGAAATCGACCGACATGGTGAAGCTGTCGTTGGCATCCAGCAGATACTCGCCAATCTGGCCGCCCGGTGCCTTGTTGAAGGTCTTCAGGCGGGCAAAGACGTGGTCGATATCGGTCGCTGCTCCATAGGCCGCGAAGTCGAGGATGTGGATGCCGACATCGCCGAGCACGCCGTTCGAGCCGTGGCCGGTCGACAGGCGCCACAGCCAACGCGATTCCGTGCGCCAGTCGCCCCAGGCGCGCGAGACCAGCCAGCTTTGCAGGTAGGAGGCCTCGACGTGACGGATGGTGCCGAGTTCACCGGCCAGCACCATTTCGCGGGCGCGTTGCAGCGGAGCCACGTTGCGATAGGTGAGATTGACCATGTTGATGACGCCGGCAGCCTCTGCAGCCTCCGTCATCTCCAGCGCATCGGCATACTGCTCCGCCAGCGGCTTTTCGCAGAACACATGCTTGCCGGCGGCGATCAGCGCCAGACTGGTCGGGTGGTGGATACGATCCGGCGTTACGTTGGTGGCCGCGTCGAATTCACCCCAGGCGATCGCTTCCTCGAGCGTCTGGAAACGCTTCTCGATGTGGAAGTGATCGGCAAATTCGGCAAGGCGCGCCGGGTCAGTATCGACGGCGCCGACCACTTCCACGCCATCGATGGCGAGGAAGTTGGTAACCTGGTTTTTGGCCATCGTGCCTGTGCCAAGAACGAGTAGTCGCATATGTGTGCTCCTCAGCGGTAACCGGCTTCGCCGGCCTGATGCAGTCGCGGGCCGCGTTCGACGATGGGCTCGAGGGCCTTTTCGACCGGAACATTCGGGGCATCGGTGATGCTCTTCAGATCGCCCTGCGGGTTATAGGCCCATTTCACGCCGTTGATGAGTACCTTCTGAACGTTGGCATCATGATAGGTCGGATAGGTTTCATGGCCAGGGCGGAAGTAGAAAATGTTACCGGCCCCGCGGCGCCAGGTAAGGCCCGAGCGGAAGACTTCGCCGCCCTGGAACCAGGAGATGAAGACCGTTTCGAGCGGCTCCGGCACCGAGAACTGCTCGCCGTACATTTCCTCGTTCTCCAGCACGAAGTTTTCGTCGAGGCCGGCTGCGATCGGGTGGCGCGGGTTGATCGTCCAAAGACGCTCGCGCTCGCCGGCCTCGCGCCACTTCAGCGCGCAGGGCGTGCCCATCAGGCGCTTGAAGATCTTCGAGAAGTGGCCGGAATGCAGCACGAGGAGGCCCATGCCTTCCCAGACGCGCTTGGCGACGCGTTCGACGACGACGTCGGAAACGGCGCCGTGGTCCTTGTGGCCCCACCAGGTGAGCACGTCGGTTTCGGCAAGGCGTGCCTCGGTCAGGCCGTGTTCCGGTTCCTGCAGTGTCGCTGTCGTCGCACTGATACCAGGATCGGTGTTCAGCGCATTGGCGATGGTGGTGTGCATGCCTTCGGGATAGATGCCCCGAACGATGGCATTGGTTGTTTCGTGGATGTTTTCACCCCAGACGATGGTGCGAATGGCCAAGTTGCTGCTCCTTCATGCGATAGTGGACCGAAACCGATGGGAAAGCGGTCGGATCCTGTGGTTTGATTGGTGTCAGGCCGCGCCTTTGAGGGACATCCTCTCGAGCGCGCGTCCGGATTGGTCGAAGCGGTGAACGCAGCCCTGAACCGGTGCGACGCCGAGTTTCTGGCCGGGTTGATGGCTCGATACGCCCGTTTCGCGAACGACGAGCGGTTCCGGTATGCCGATGTCTAGATAGATGAAACTATCCGAGCCGAGGATTTCGGAATGGATGACGGTTCCCGTCCAGGCGGGCGCCTGCTGGACGATCTCGATGTGTTCGGCCCGCACGCCGATGGTGTGGGCGTTATAAGGTGCCGAAAATTCGCCCGTCAGAAAATTCATCTTCGGCGAACCGATGAAACCGGCGACGAAAACGGAATTCGGCGCCTCGTAGAGTTCAAGCGGGGTGCCGACCTGTTCGACAACGCCGTCGCGGAGCACGCAGATGCGGTCGGCAAGCGTCATTGCCTCGACTTGGTCGTGGGTGACGTAGATCATCGTCGTGCCGTGCATGCTGCGGTGAAGCTTTGCAATCTCCAGCCGCGTTGCGACGCGCAGAGCGGCATCTAGATTCGATAGCGGCTCGTCGAACAGGAACACCTTGGGGTCGCGGACGATGGCGCGACCGATCGCGACACGCTGACGCTGACCACCCGACAGTTGACGTGGCAGACGCTCAAGATAAGGCGACAGCTGCAGCATACAGGCAGCCTGCTCGACGCGGGCCTTGCACTCGTGCTTGGTGCGTCCCGACAGCTTCATGCCGAAGGCCATGTTCTCGAACACGGTCATATGCGGATAAAGCGCATAGGATTGGAAGACCATGGCAATGCCGCGCTTCGAAGGAGCGTCGCGGTTGACCGCCTCGCCATCGAAGGAAAGCGTGCCCGAGGTGATGTCCTCTAACCCGGAGATCAACCGCAGCAACGTCGACTTGCCGCAGCCGGACGGGCCGACGAAGACCATGAATTCGCCCTTGCGGATATCAAGCGAGACGCCCTTGATGACGTCAAGCGCACCGAAGCTCTTGCGGATATTATCGAGTCGAATCTGTGCCATATCGTGCTTTCTTCAACCTTTGACGCCGCCGGCTGTCAGGCCGGAGATAATGCGCCGCTGGAATATCAGGACCAGGACAACGACAGGGACCGTGACGATGACGGAGGCTGCCATGATGTTGCCCCAAGGGATTTCAAACTGGCTGCCGCCCGAAAGCAGGGCGATGGCAACCGGCACTGTTCGTTGAGCGTCCGATGAGGTGAATGTTAGGGCGAAGAGGAATTCATTCCAGGCCGTAATGAAGGCAAGCAGCCCGGTCGTCACCAGAGCCGGCCACATCAGCGGCATGAAAACCTTTGTGATGATGACCCATGGAGAGGCGCCGTCAACGATTGCCGCTTCCTCGATTTCGATCGGCAGGTCGCGCATGAAGGTGGTCAGAACCCAGACCGTAAAGGGCAGGGTAAAGATCATGTAGGAGAAGATCAGCGCGAAAGGCGTATTGAAGATGCCGATCCAGCGGATCAGCTCGAAAAGGCCGGCAAGCACGGCGATCTGCGGGAACATCGAGACCGACAGGATCGTCAGCATCAACAGCGCGCGGCCGCGGAAATTGACGCGGGCAAGCGCATAGGATGCGGTGACGGCGAGCAGCAGCGAGGCCGCGACAACGAGGATGGCAACCAGCAGCGAGTTGCCGAGACTGCGGATGAAGCTGCCCGTGGTCAGGACCGTCGTGTAGTTGGTAAGCGAGATCGAGGTCGGCCAGTAGTTGACCTCGAAAAGGGCGGTGCCGGCTTTGAAACTCGTCAGGATCGCATAGTAGAACGGAAAGACCGCGACGATGACGATAATGGTGACGAGCAGGTAGAAGAGGGTGTTCTTGGTCAGGGTCAGCAACATCAGCGATCGCTCCCACCGAGTTTGACGCGACCAAGCCACATGTAGAGCACGGTGATTGTCGCGATGATCAGGAAGAGCACGGTCGAGGCCGTCGCCCCATAGGCGAACTTGTCGAAGTCGAAGAGATTTTCGCGGGCCATGACGGACATGGTCTTGGTCTGCGCATTGTTCGGCGTCAGCACATAGATGAGGTCGAAGATGCGCATGGCGTCGAGCATCCGGAAGATCACGGCGACCATGATGGCCGGGCGAACCAGCGGCAGCGTCAGCCGCCAGAAGACGCGGATCGGGTTGATGCCGTCGATCTTGGCCGCCTCGTAGATATCGGCGGGGACCATCTGCAGCCCGGCGAGAATGAGCAGTGCCATGAAGGGCGTTGTCTTCCAGATGTCGACGATGAGGACCGCGACCATCGCGGTGTCGGGATTGGCCGTCCAGGCAATCTTCTGACTGATCAGCCCGAGGCCGAGCAGGATGTCGTTCAGGATGCCGAACTGGTCGTTGAGCATCCACGCCCACATCTTGGCGGAAACGATCGTCGGGATCGCCCAGGGAATGAGAATGGCGGCGCGTACGATGCCACGACCGGGGAAATTCGCGTTCAACACAAGGGCGACAACAAGGCCGAGGATCGTTTCGATGGTCACCGACAGGAACGCGAACTTCATCGTGTTCCATACCGCTTTCCACCAGTTCGGGTCGGCAAGCAGGCCACTATAGACGGTTCGCCCGCTCTTCAACGTGATCCAGGAGAGATAATTCTTGAAGCCGACGAACTGCGCCTCGCCGAGGCTCGTGAGCGATGCGTTCGTGAAGCTGAAATAGATCGTTCTGAAGAGGGGCCATCCGGCAACGACGGCCAGAATGAACAGGGTGGGGGCCAGGAATATCCAGGCGGAACGGACGCGCTCGGCGCGCAAGTCCGACGAGGTATTGACGGCGCGCGCTCGCGATCCGACGCTTTGGGAAACTGCGACTTCTGTCATGAGGTACCCGCTTCTTGAGGCGATTTGACGATGGCGTCTTCAGGCAAAGGCAGCGGCGGACGTCCGCCGCTGCCGATGCCGTCGATTACCAGTTCTCGCCCTTCAGCGTCGTCAGGTCGGCCTCGAGAAGCTCGAGGTTTTCTGCGGAGGTGCCGTTGCCCGAAAGCGCGTTGTGAACGGCGGTCCAGAACTTCGAGGAGACTTCGTTGTACTTGACCTTGGCGGATGCCGACGGACGCGGAACGGCGTTCTGGAAGATCGGCTTCCAGTTCGGCATGAACGGCTGTGCGGCCGCGATGTCCTTGTCATCATAGAGCGCCACAAGCGTCGGCAGGTTGGAGAGTTCGATCGCGCGCTGCTTCTGGCTTTCCTTGGAGGTCAGGAACTTGACGAGGGCAATCGCGGCGTCCTGGTTCTGCGAGTACTTGGAGACGGCAAGGTTCCAGCCGCCGAGCGTGGAGGACGGCGTGTCGCCCTCCTTGGCAACCGGAAGCGTCGTCACATCGAACTTGCCCTTGACGGCGCTGTCTCCACCATTGCCGAGAGCGTAAGCGTAGGGCCAGTTGCGCATGAAGACGGCATTGCCGGTCTGCCAGACGCCGCGGGACTCTTCTTCCTGGTAGGCCAGCACGCCGCCGGGTGAGATCGTTCCGACCCACGCCTTGGCGCGGTCAAGCGCTGCTGCTGCGTTTTCGTTGTTGATGGAGATCGTGCCATCGGCTTCGATGATCTGGCCACCGCCCGAGGACTTCACCCATTCGAGCGCGTTGCAGGTCAGGCCTTCATAGGCGTTGCCCTGGAAGACATAGCCCCACAGATCCTTCTGGCCGGCGGCGCGTTCCTTCTCCTGGATTTCCTTGGCGGTCGCCGCCATTTCGTCCCAGGTCTTCGGCGGCTGCTTTCCGTACTTGTCGAGCAGGTCCTTGCGGTAGAAGAGCGCCGGGGCATCGGTATAGAGCGGCATGGCGACGAGGCGACCGTTCACGGTCTGCGAGGCGATGATCGACGGGAAGAAATCGCCGACGACGTCCTTTGCCGCATCCTTCAGGTCGACGAACTGGTCGGCAAGCTGCGGCGCCCAGATGACGTCCGTCTGATAGACGTCGACGTCCTTGTTGCCGGCGGCGAGCCAGAGGCGATACTGCGAAAACTGCTCCGTCGACGACGACGGCATGGTCACGATGCTGACCTTGTTGCCGGTCGCCTTCTCGAACGCGTCGAGCTGCTTGCGAAACAGATCGAGATTCTTGCCGGTCGAGCTTGCGGAAATGCTGATATTGGCCGCGAACGAGGGCTGTGTGATACCGATCAGCGCGGCCGCGACGGCGACCGCTGTGAAACGAAACTTCATATCTTCCTCCCAAAAGAACCAAACATTGGAAAAATTGAAAACGGTTTGGCTGGAAAAAACTGTCAGAAGGTCGATATTGAGTCAAGCGGGTGCTCGTGTCAAAGTCGTACAACCGCGATCACATATTGATAACAAAGCAAAATCATAGGGATGCCGCTGAGTTCGGTTGTGGGAAAAGAGCAGGATCTTCCGCCGAGGAATATCTAAAATTGAAAACGGTTTGGCTGTTTGTATGCTGCTATGCTTAGGCCATAAGGGAAGACAGCACTTGCTGGCGCAGCCAGCTGGATCAGCACGAAAGACGCAATGTCGCATGAAGCTTAAAGAGTTCGCGAAACAGGTGGGATTGTCCCCGACAACAGTCAGTCGTGCCCTGAGTGGCTATCCCGAGGTGAGTGAGACGACACGCGCCCGTGTTGCGGAAGCCGCCGTCAAGTTGGGTTACAGTCCGAACGTCAATGCTGTGCGGCTGAAGACCGGCCGGGCCGGGGCAATCGGCGTGGTGATGGGGCGTGCCGGCGAATTCCACTTCGCCGAGTTCATGGCCGGCATGGCGGAGCGACTGGTCGCGGACGAGACCGACATTCTCGTCATCCCGATGGCGGATCCTAACCATGAAGACGAGATGCAGCTCTACCGGCGACTCGTGGAAAGTCGACGCGTCGATGCGATCATCGTGCATTCGCCCAAGCCCAATGACGAGCGCATTGCGCTGCTCCACGAACTCGGCATGCCGTTTCTTGTGCATGGCCGATCTGCCATCGACGTGCCGCATGCCTGGCTCGACATCGACAACGAAGGTGCGATCAAGCGGGCAACATCACATCTGATCGATCTCGGCCATCGGCGCATCGCCATGATCAACGGGCGGCCCGGCGCGACCTATGCCCTTCATCGAGACAGCGGCTTCCGCAAGGCTCTCCAGAGCCACGGTATCGAGCCTGATCCGCAGCTGATGGCGAGCGGAAACTTCACCGACGAGCTTGGCTTCCGATTCGCACGCTCTTTCCTCGAACAGCCCAACCCGCCAACGGCCTTCGTTGCGGGATCAATGATGACGGCACTCGGCGTTTATCGTGCGGCTCGGTCGCTGGGGCTTCAGATTGGTCGGGATGTCTCGGTCATCGCGCATGACGATGTCTTTCCATATCTGACAGCAGACAACATGGTGCCGTCGCTTTCGGCAACGCGGTCGTCGATGCGTGCGGCCGGATCGCGTTGCGCCGATCTTGTCCTGCAACTGCTGTCGGGCCGGTCGCCATTGGAAATCCACGAGCTCTGGCCTGTCGAACTCATTCTGCGGGAATCGACCGGGCCGGCGAGGCCGTCCAAGGCCTGATCTTCCTCGTTTCGGCGCGAGAGGTTCCCTACTGCTTTGCCACTCCGGGGTGGTGGCGGGTAGAATATCGCGCGCTTTTGCGAAAATCTGGAAAGATGGTTTCCGCAAATAGCCGATTTCGGTCCGTGGTTGATTGAGCGGACGGCGCCAAAGCCGCATATTGGCATCGGTTGCTGACGCATGTCGACCATCCTCCCGGTCGATGACGCAACTGTTCCCTCTGGAGGTCCTTGACCTCATACTCCCAGCCACCGTGTGAAGCGGTGGCTTTTTTTTGTGCGCTGGGCGCCGCGCCGCGGGTCGCAAGTCGGAACATTCGGTTGTGGCTTCCGTTCTCCCAGAAGAAGAAAAGCTGAAAGGAGAGCGTCATGCAGGTCGTCGGCACACAGGTCATTCCCGAAATGGGCGGCAAGCTGGGCTTCACGGTGGAATTCGTGGGCGACGGCGGGGAGGTGGTTTCCGTGGTGTTGCGCAATGACGAGACGCAATCCGTCAACTTAAGGAATGCCGTCGAATTGGCCAAGGCGGTCATGTTGGAGATGGCTGCCGCGAAGGCCGGTGACCTCAACTCTGATGGACCGAGGGCGCGGCTGAGCGCGCGTGCAGCAGGCGATCGCAACGCCATAGAAGAACAGCTCGACGAGGGATTGGAAGGCACATTTCCGGCGAGCGATCCGGTTTCGGCAACCGGCTCCACGATATCGAGGGGGCGGGCAAAACATTGAGAGGGCAAGGAGAAGATCGTTTCATCTGCTCCGCTGCGGTTCCAGGGTTGCCATCAAAGCAAAAAAGAATGCCGGAGCTGCGGGGGTCCCCGGAACTTTTTTGCCTCCAATCTGTTGAATCCTCTCGTTGCAAACGCGGGCGGGTGATCACGTGCCTCACATCCGAAAGATCGATCGCAAGAGCGGGCAGATGGATGCCCGAGACCGGCTGATCATTGCGCTCTACGCGCAGCTCAAGGCCGAGCGCCAGACCCGCGAAACTCTTGAATGGGTGATCCGCAACGGCGCATTGTCGAAGGATGTGCTCGAAGCCATCGCTGCCGACCCGGTTCCGGTGGTGACGAGCGACGACGTCGCATCCGTTGAGAAGATCATAGCCTTGGACGAAAGGCGCCGGCGTAAACTGCAGAACGACAACTGAGGGGGATGTCATGGCAGCTCGGGCAAGCTGGAAAGGCCATCTGAAGGTCGGGGACCTCGTGTGCGGCGTGGGACTATATACCGCCGTCTCCACCTCGGACCGGATCTCATTCAACATCATCAACCGCAAGACTGGCCATCGCGTAGAGCGCCAGTTCGTCGACAGCGAGACCGGCAAGGCCGTCGAACGCGATGATCAGGTCAAGGGATACCAGCTGGACAGCGGCGAATACATCGTGATCGAGGGCGATGAGATTGCCGGCGTCATGCCGGAGAGCGACAAGGTGCTGAACGTCCAGAACTTCGTGCCCTACAACGAAATCAACAAGCTCTATTTCGATAAGCCCTACTATCTGGCGCCGGCGGGCGAAGATGACGAGGAGGCGCTTGGGCTGATCGCTCGGGCGATGCGCGATCAGAAGGTTGCGGCGATCGCAGAGGCGGTGCTTTTCCGCCGCAACCGCACGGTCCTGATCCGGCCGCAGGACGACTATGTCGTCGCGACGACGTTGAGCTTCGACTACGAGGTCCGCAAGCCGGATACGGTCTTCAAGGATATTCCGGAGATGAAGTTCGATAAGGAAATGCTCGAACTAGCCGGGCATATCATCGGCACGAAAAAGGGCGCCTTCAATCCGCAGGAGTATGACGATCGCTACGAGATGGCGCTTTCGGAGCTGGTGAAGGCGAAAATCGAGGGCAGGGAACTGCCGAAAGCAAAGCCAAAGCCTCAGGGCAAGGTCATCGATCTCATGGATGCCCTGCGTCAGAGTGCCAAGCTGAGTGCTAAGCCACGGGCCGGCAAGCGCGCCGCTAGCGGGCAGACGAAGGCGAGCTAACCATGGCTCTGGAGGCCTATCAGGCAAAACGCAACTTCAAGGTAACGCCCGAGCCGCGGGGGAGCCGGCGTGGCGGCAAGTCTCCAGTACCCGCAGCGCTCAGCTTCGTCGTTCAGAAACACGATGCGACGAGACTTCACTATGACTTCCGGCTTGAGCTCGATGGCGTGCTGAAGAGCTGGGCCGTTACTCGCGGGCCAAGCCTCAATCCTGATGAAAAGCGGCTTGCCGTTCACGTCGAGGACCATCCGCTGGACTATGGCGACTTCGAAGGCATCATCCCGAAGGGGCAATATGGTGGCGGCACGGTGCTCGTTTGGGATCGGGGCACCTGGACGCCGAATGGCGATCCGCACAAGGGCTACAAAAAGGGCCACATGGAGTTCGACCTCGACGGAGAGAAGCTCAGCGGTCGCTGGCACCTCGTGCGCATGCACGGCAAACCAGGTGAACGGCAGGAAAACTGGTTGCTCATCAAGGCAGAAGACGCGCAGGCCCGCCGCAAAGGCGACATTCTCAAACAGCGGCCGGAATCGGTGAACAGCGGCCGCAAGATCGAAGAGGTGGCCAAGCACCCTGACGCCACCTGGAACTCCCGAACCAAGGGCACATCAAAGCCGGCCTCCGTGAAGCCTGTAGCGGCCCGGGCGAAGCCGAAACGACATGAGTGGCCGACGGGCGCCGAAAAGGCCCCGATGCCTGCCTTTGTCGAGCCCGAACTTGCCAAGCTCAAGGCCAAACCACCGTCGGGCGAAGAGTGGATCCACGAAATCAAGTTCGACGGATACCGGCTGCAGGTGCGGCTTGAGAACGGCAAGGCCGTGCTTTTGACGCGCAGTGGGCTCGACTGGACCGAAAAGTTCGGCCAGGAGATTGTTGACGCCTTCGCGGCACTGCCGGCCAAGTCGGCGATCATGGACGGAGAGATCGTCGTCGAGCGGGAAAGCGGCGCCCCCGACTTTTCGGCCCTCCAGAACGATCTCAGCGAAGGTCGTCACGATCGGTTCGTCTTTTACGCCTTTGATCTGCTCTATCTCGACGGATACGACCTGCAGCAAGCGCGGCTCACCAGCCGCAAGGAGTTGCTGCTGGGTCTGCTGGCAGATGCTGACGGAGGGCTCCGCTACAGCGAGCATTTCGCCGAGAAGGGTGCCGTGGTGCTGGAGCATGCCCGCCAGCTCGGTCTCGAGGGCATTATTTCGAAAATGGCCGACAGCGAATATGTGTCCGGGCGCACCGGCGACTGGGTCAAATCGAAGTGCCTGCAGAGGCAGGAATTCGTGGTCGGCGGCTATGTGCCTTCGACCTCGATGAAAAGTGCGATCGGCTCATTGGCCATGGGCGTCTACCGCAATGGCAAGCTGGAGCATGTCGGCCGGGTCGGAACAGGCTTCAGCGTCAATGTCGCGCACGAACTCTATGAGACACTGTCGGCAATGGAGCAGACAGAGAATTCGTTTGACGACGAACTCACCGCCGAGGAGCGGCGCGGGCTTGTTTATGTCAGTCCGAAGCTTGTTGCCGAGGTCGAGTTTCAGGCATGGTCGGCGGACCACAATTTGCGGCATGCCGCGTTTCGTGGGTTGAGGGAAGACAAGGCGCCAGAGGATGTGATGCCCGAAGCAACAAATACAACTGCTCAGGAACTGCCTCAGTCCAAGGTCACGCTCACCCACCCGGATCGCATCTATTGGCCGGAGGAGGGCATCACAAAACAGGGGCTGGCCAGCTATTATGCGCGGGTGTGGCGGTTTATCGAACCCTATGTGACCAAGCGGCCGCTGGCGCTGTTGCGTTGTCCTGATGGTATCGGCGGGCAGCGGTTTTTCCAGAAGCATGCCTGGAAGGGCATGAATTCAAGCATCGAACAGATCACCGATCCGAAGGACAGAGGCGGCGAGAAATTGTTGCGCATCATGGACTTCGACGGGATGATTGCGCTTGTCCAATCCGCCGTGCTGGAGATCCATCCCTGGGGTGCCACGACAGCCAGCTGGGAACGACCCGACATGATCACCATGGATCTCGATCCGGCCGATGGTGTCAGCTGGACAGATGTGATCGCCGCCGCCAACGAGCTGAAGGAGCGTCTGGAAGCGGCCGGTCTCGCGGCCTTCGTCAAGACCTCCGGCGGCAAGGGACTGCATGTCGTGACGCCGCTGAAACCGAAGGCGAGCTGGGTTCAGGTCAAGGCCTTCGCCAAGGCACTCGCCGATGGCATGTCGAAAGATCAGCCGGACAAATATCTTGCGACCGCCACGAAGGCCAAGCGGACCGGCAAGATTTTCATCGACTACCTACGCAATGGGCGCGGCAATACGGCAGTCGCCGCCTATTCGACGCGTGCGCGGCCAGGGGCTGCCGTCTCCATGCCGCTTGAGTGGAAAGAGTTGACCGAGGAAATAGGTCCGGCCTATTTCACGGTCGACAACGCGCCCGCGCGTCTCGATACCTTGAGAAGCGATCCGTGGATGGATTTCTTTGCTGCCGCCGTCCCGCTCGAGAGGCGAAAGTAGCGGGGGGCGGCTACGATCTCTCAGTGAGACTTCGGACGTGGCGGTTCCTTGGCGAGGCTCTTTTTCAGAGCGTCCATGATATTGACGACGTTGCCCGTCGGCCTCGGTGCCGGCCGCTTGGCTGATGGCGGTGTGGCTTTGACGAGGCTTTTCTGCTTCGCTTTGATCATCGCCCTCAGCCGTTTCTGGACCGGATCCTGCAGCATGGCCGGCTGCCATTCCTCGGTCCGGTCCTTCACCAGCTTCTTCATCATGGAGAGCACGGTGTCATCAACCTTGCTGTGGCTGTCCAATGTCGCTGCCGGCGGGCGAACCTCGTCGCCGAAATGCAGCGTCCAGAGAATGATGCCCTTGCCCTGGGGCTCAAGCAGGACTGCCCTCTCGCGCCGGTAGAGAACAAGTCGGGCGATGCCGACGACATCGTTTGCCTTCATCGACTCCCGGATCACGCAAAAAGCTTCCGTGCCAACCTTGTCTTCAGGCGCGAGAAAATGCGGCTTGTCGTACCAGATCCAGTCGATCGAGCCGCGCGGCACGAAGGTATCGATGTCGATCGTCTTCGTGCTTTCCAGCCCGACTTCATCGAGTTCCTTGTCTTCCAGAATGACGTAGTCATCTTCGCCGCGCGGATATCCCCGGGCTTGATCCTTATCGGCAATCGGCTTGTGGGTGACGCTGTCGACGTAGCGGCTTTCGACGCGGTTCTTCGTCTTACGATTGAGGACGTGAAATCGAAGCTGGTTGCTGTCTGTCGTCGCCGGCGTCAGCGATACCGCTGCGGTGACGAGTGACAGTTTGAGATAGCCCTTCCAATAGGTCTGACGTGCCATTTGCGCCCTGGCGCCCTGGCGCCATCTCCCGTGGCCGCATTCGCGACAATTCCTCATAACGACGTGAGCTGCAGTTTGGTTCCATTGCAAGCGTCGCGAAACGTGCGCATACAGGGAAATAGCCGCTGTCAGCAGCCGTTGAGGCCTTTCAGCCAGCGTAGCACGGCGATTTCACCCTGATCCATCCAGCGCAGCAATCTGGCGTTTCTGCTCGGCCGGGCGCTAGCGAGCTTGGCCAGCTCGTCCGTTTCGAAGCTTTCGAACACCTTTGGATGAATGTAGGACGATCTGCATACGGCGCGCGTGTTGACGAGGCGTGCGGCAACCGCATCGATGACCTCGTTCATCTGTCGCGCGCGCCCAAGCCGGCTTTGCTCCGGTTCGAGCGCCGCAAGCCCTCTCGCAGCCATTTGCGTCGCACCCCACGTGCGAAATTGCCGGGAGCTGAAACCGGCTCCGGATGCCTGTCTTATGTAGGCGTTGACATCTTGCGACTGGATGGGATGGGAGGCGCCCTGGTTGTCGATATACTGGAACAGCTGCTGGCCCGGCAGTTCCTGGAGCGTGCGCACGGCGCGCGTGATGCGCCGGTCGCTGTGGCTGAGACGCCATTCCTTCCCAGATTTGCCCTTGAAGCGGAAGTGAATGCTCGAGCCCGATATTTTCACATGCCTGTTGCGCAGCGTCGTCAGGCCGTAGGAGGCGTTTTCCGAAGCGTAGCTTGCATTGCCGACACGGATATAGAGATTATCCAGGAGCCAGACGATCGTCGCGAGCGCTTTGTCGAAATCGGGCGCCCGACGCCTGAGGTCGGAATCCACCTTCCTGCGGATTGCCGGGAGCGCCGAGCCGAAATCGGCAAGCCGCTCGAACTTGCTTCTGTCTCTTTGCGCAGTCCATTCGGGATGGTAACGATACTGCTTGCGGCCGCGTGCGTCGCGGCCGGTGGCCTGCAGGTGGGAATTCGGATCCGCGGAAATGAGAACCTCGGTATAGGCAGGCGGAATGGCTAACGCCGAGATTCGCTCGAGTTCCGTCGGATCGCTGATGCGTATGCCTTTGGTGTCGTAATAGAGAAATCCATTCTTGCCGGCTCGCCTCGTTATGCCGGTTTCCAGGTTCGCGACAAAGACCAGACCGCCGACTGCCGGTGGCTCGCTGAGCGCAGCCGCCCGTTTCTCGTCAAGTTCGCGTCTGTAGGTCGCTCTCTGGTCCACAGTGAGCAGGAAACGCCGTTGCCCCCGGTAGGTTCCGATGCACTGATGGTAACTTTTTGCCCTTGGGGCACTCAAGAACGGCTTGGCACCTTTCGGTCGATCGAACGGAAGAACGGCTACTGCACGTTTATTTTTTTGCGGCCGAAATGTAACTTTAGGTTTATTTCTTGTCGCGCATCGCAGCTTGCATCGGCAACTATTTATCGCGTGCGTTGCTATTGCTTTTCGCGGAAACATTGTCCCATACTATGCTTAGCCTCGGCGTTTGGAGCGTTGGGATCCACTGCGGGGCACGCATGAAATCCAAAGCTCGTGCATCCGTCGAGGTAGGGAAAATGCGTGGCAGATCGTATCGGGGGCTATACCTAATCGGGATTCTTGCAGTGGCCGCCGGCTTGTCGTCGTGCGACAGCGGCAGCAATGCGTATGTGCCACCGCCACCCCCGAAGGTGAATGTTGCACAACCGTTGCAGCAGCCAGTGGTTGAATATTTCGAGCTGACCGGCAACACGGACGCGATCAATGCGGTCGACATCGAAGCGCGAGTTCAAGGCTTTCTCGAGACCATCGACTACAAGGATGGAACTGCCGTGAAGAAGGGCGACAAGCTCTTCAGCATCCAGCGCGACACCTATAAGGCGCAGGTCGACCAAGCCCAGGCGCAGCTGGCCTCGCAGCAGGCGTCGCAGGTTGGAGCGAAGCAAGAATACGACCGGCAGCTCAATCTCATGAAGCAGGAGGTGACGACGCAGACGGCCGTCGACAGCGCCAAGGCGACGCTCGACGAGGCAAACGCCGCCATTCTGAACGCGCAGGCGAGCCTCGATCTCGCAAATATCAACCTCGGATATACGCAGGTGGTGGCACCCTTCGACGGCACGGTGACCGACCATCTTGTTGATGTGGGCGCGCTGGTCGGTGTGTCCGGCCCGACAAAGCTTGCCACGATCGTCCAAATTGACCCGCTCTACGTCTATTTCAACGTCAGCGAATCGCAGGTGCTGATGATCAAGCAGAGCCTTGCAAAGGCAGGGCGTAAGCTGACCCAGACGGATCTTCCGAGCATACCGATCGAGATCGGGCTGGGCGACGAAGAGGGATACCCACACAAGGGCCACCTCGACTATGTCGCTCCGCAGGTCGATGCCTCGACAGGCACGCTCTCGGTTCGAGGCATTATCGATAACAAGGACCATGCGCTCTTGCCGGGCCTCTTCGTGCGCGTTCGTGTCCCGGTCGCCCACAAGGACAAGGCGCTTCTCGTTCGCGACGATGCGATCGGCACCAACCAGCAGGGCAACTATGTACTGGTTCTTGGCAAGGACGATGTGATCGAGCAGCGACCCGTCAAGATCGGTCAACGCGACGGGTCGATCCGCGTTATCGAGTCCGGTATCGATGCTGGCGACTGGGTGGTCATGGCCGGCACTCAACGGGCCGTGCCCGATATGAAGGTCACACCTGAGAAAATCACGATAGACGCTGCCGCGGCAACAGGGGATCCCAGCGGATCGAAGGTCCCATGAACCGAGGCCAGGCCCAATCAAGGAGGCGAAGCAGATGATCTCGCGCTTCTTCATTGAGCGGCCGGTGCTCTCCAATGTTCTCGCGCTGGTCATCGTCCTGATCGGCGCGGTGGCGCTTCTGCAGCTGCCAGTCGCTCAATATCCCAACGTGGTTCCGCCCACCGTACAGGTGACGACGCGCTATCCGGGCGCGAGCGCCAAGACCCTCGTCGATACCGTTGCGTTGCCAATCGAACTGCAGGTCAACGGCGTCGAAAACATGCTCTACATGCAGTCAACGAGCGCCAGCGACGGCACCTACTCGCTGACTGTGACCTTTGCCATCGGTACGGACCCCGATCAGGCGCAGGTCCTGGTCCAGAACCGCGTTGCCATTGCGATGCCATCATTGCCGCAGGCGGTGCAGGTGCAGGGCGTGACGACGCAGAAGAAGTCGACATCGATCCTCGGTTTCGTCAGCCTGACCTCACCGGACAGCCGTTACGACAGCCTCTTTCTATCGAACTACGCGGTCATCAACCTGCAGAACGAGCTCGCCCGGCTCCCTGGCGTCGGCAATGTCAGCGTCTTTGGCGCCGGCCAGTATGCCATGCGGATCTGGATGGATCCGAACCTCCTGCAAGCCCGCGGGCTGACGCCGCAAGATATCATCAACACGGTGCAGCAGCAGAGCCAGGAGGTCACGGCAGGGCAGGTGGGATTGCCGCCGGTGCCCAACGGGCAGGACTTCCAGTATACGCTGAACGTCAGCGGTCGGCTGAACGACGCCCCTGACTTCGAAGACATCATCGTCAAGGTCGATTCCACAGGCGGCGGCCGGATCACGCGTGTCCGCGACATCGGTCGTGTCGAGCTCGGGGCGCAGACCTATAGCCAGTCCTTCCTGCAGAACCGGCGACCGGCGACCGGTATCGGCATTTTCCAGTTGCCGGAAGCCAATGCCATCGCGGTTGCCGAATCCGTCAGGGCGAAGATGGCGGAGCTTTCAAAGAGCTTTCCGCCCGGCCTTGAATACAGCATGCCGTTCGATACGACGAAATTCGTCCAGGCCTCGATCCGCGAGGTTTACGTGACGCTGATCGAGGCCGGTGTCCTGGTCCTGATCGTGATCCTGCTCTTCCTGCAGAACTGGCGGGCTATGCTCGTGCCGGCGACAACCGTTCCGGTGACGATCATCGGGGCGTTTGCCGCGATGGCAGCCCTCGGTTTCACCGTCAATCTGTCGACGCTGTTTGCGATCGTGCTTGCGATCGGCATCGTCGTCGATGACGCGATCGTCATCGTCGAGGGGGTTGCGCGTCACGTCGAGGAGGGAATGCCAGGCAGGCAGGCTGCAGAGAAGGCGATGGATGAACTTCTCGGTCCCGTCATCGGCATTACGCTCGTTCTCATGGCGGTCTTCATTCCGGCTGCCTTCCTGCCGGGGCTAACCGGGCAGCTCTACCGGCAATTTGCGCTCGTCATCGCCGCGACCGCGCTGATCAGCGCAATCAACGCGATCACATTGAAACCGACACAATGCGCTCTCTGGCTGCGGCCGCCCGTGCCGCCCGAAAAGCGTAACTTTCTTTATCGCGGCTTCAATCGAATCTACGACGCGGCGGAGAACGGCTATTCCAGGCTTGTTGGCGGCCTCGTTCGCAACAGCGCGATCGCGGTCCTCGTTGGGCTGGGGCTGATCGGTGTCGCTTTCTGGGGACTGACCCGGCTTCCGACGGCCTTCCTCCCCATCGAGGATCAAGGCTACGTCCTGATCAGCGCGCAGTTGCCTGACGGCGCATCGAAGGAACGCACCGATGCCGTGATGCAACAGGTCAGCGAGATCGCCGAGTCAACGCCGGGCGTCGACCAGGTTCTAACGATCAGCGGCATTTCGGTCCTCGACAACAGCGCAAGCCTGCCGAACGCCGGTGTCGCCTATGTCGTTCTCAAGGACTGGGACATGCGCGGAAAGGAAAAAGGCCAGGATCTGCTGTCGATATACCAGCATCTGAACGGCGCTCTGGAGAGTGTCATGCAGGCTAAGACGCTGGTCATGGTCCCACCGGCGATCCAGGGCATCGGCAATGCCAGCGGTTTTACCATGCAGGTGCTGCTCAAGGACGGTAGCTTCGATTTCCCGCTGCTGCAGACACTGGCTGACACCATCGTCGAACACGGGAATTCGCAGTCCTCGCTACAGCGGCTGCAAACGTCGTTCCGCGCGGACGCTCCCCAGCTCGAGGTTTCGGTCGACCGCATCAAGGCCGAGACGCTCGGCGTCACGGTTGGGCAGGTATTTTCCGCCCTCTCGGGCTACGTGGGATCGAGCTATGTCACCCAATTCAACAAGTTCGGCCGCACCTTCCAGGTCTATGTGCAGGCGGCTCCGGATTTCCGCGTGCGACCCGATGACATCCGCAATCTGAAGGTCAAGGCTGGCGACGGCACCATGGTCCCGCTTGGTACAGTGATCGACGTTAAAAGCACGCCGGGCCCGACGCTGATCAGCCTTTACAATCTCTATCCCACTGCCACGATCGTCGGCGGGCCTGCCACCGGCTTCAGTTCGGGGCAGGCGCTCGATGTCATGGAGCAGATTGCCGATCAGACGTTGCCGCCGGGCACCGGCTTCGAGTGGACGGCGCTGTCCTATCAGGAAAGGGCGGTCGGCAGCCAGATCTACTACGTCTTTGGCCTCGCCATTCTGCTGGTCTATTTCGTTCTGGCCGGACAGTACGAAAGCTGGATCTTGCCGTTCGCCGTTATTCTCGCCGTTCCCCTTGCTCTGCTCGGGACCGTCGGCGCGCTGACGGCGCTCGGGGTCGCGAACAATCTCTACACGCAGATCGGTCTCATTCTGCTCATCGCACTTTCCTCGAAGAACGCCATCTTGATCGTTGAGTATGCGCGGGAAAAACGCCTGCAGGGCATGGAGATTGCCGCTGCCGCCGTGCTCGCGGCGCGACTGCGTTTCCGCCCGATCCTGATGACCTCTTTCGCCTTTATCCTGGGCGTGCTGCCGTTGGTTCTGGCGACGGGGGCTGGCGCCAACGCCCGCCGATCGATCGGTATTTCTGTCTTTAGCGGCATGATCGCATCGACATGCCTGGCGGTTTTGCTGGTGCCGTCCTTCTACGTGATCCTGCAGCATTTCGAGGAATACCGGAAGCGCCGTGCAGTGGCGGTGCCCGACGCGCAGACGTAGGTGATGCGACAACACGCTGTTGGCCAGAGCGGATACCGCATTGAGAATTGCTATTCTCGGCTAGGGAACACATGCGCGTTGCGCTTGATCGTCTGCCCCGCGGATAAGCAATGGAGCGCCCTCGGAGGAAGAGGGCTAGGTGCAGCCTCACGATGCCGACATGGTCGACACTGTGATTTCCGAAGGGAGAGGAACTATGGAGAATTTCTCGTCATCACTGGAAATCGCATCCGCGGAACGTTGCATGTGGAGAATGAGACTTGGCTTGTCCGTGCTGGGAGGCATCGTCCTGTTCGCGGGCGCGGCCTTGGCGCAGCAGCCGACCGACGCGCAACGCAACGCGATCAAGTCCGCCTGCCGCAGCGATTTCCTATCCAATTGCTCCGGCGTCACGCCGGGCGGCAAGGAGGCGCTTGCCTGCCTGCAACAGCACGAAGCGTCGCTCTCGTCGGGATGCGAACAGGCAATCAGCGCACTTGGCGGAAGCAGCAGCGCTGCCACCCCGAAATCGTCTTCAGGGGCATCGTCCGCGCCGGCGGCGCCGGATGCCGGCACACCCAAGGCCGCCGCGCCGGCGGCGACGGCCGCACCGCAGCTTTCGCCGCGGGAGGAGATGGTCATTGCCCGCGAGGCCTGCGGGCCGGACTTCCGATCTTACTGCCGCGCCGTTCCGCTCGGCGGCGGACGCGGCATCGCCTGTCTTAGGGAAAACATGGCGCGGTTGTCCCCGGCTTGCCAAAAGGTCTTGGCTCACGGGCTGTGATTCTCTTTTGCTTTCACGGACTTCGGCGCTCCTGTGGTGATGGGGGTGCCGGATGTGCCGGTCTCGATTCGCAAAATGCCAGTGAATTCGTCAGACCTTAGTCCAACTACCCAATCGGTGCGCCTGCGCTAACTGAACCTTGTCCTTCTGCCCCGAAGGATGAGGGAGGCTTTGGGATGTCGCGGACAAACCCTCCCGCAGCCTCCCTCCTTGCGGTCGGACCTTGGTCCAACTTTCCAAGCGCGTAACCTATGCCTAAGTTGGCCTTGTCCTTCCGCCAAAAAAGGACACGCAGGGGCACCTTCGGTCCCCTGAGAGGGCTTGAGAGGTCACCAACGGGTAGGCTGACCTCTCAGCTCTCCTCGTCCAGGGCAACACCTGACTGTGGCGACCGGGCATCATTGCATCTAAACTACAGGTGGTTCTCGGCTTCCGTGATAAGCGACATGGGTCAGCTCCAGTCGTGCATCCAATCCGTGGACGAAGGTGAGGATTGCCCAGCCGGCCTTGAGCAATCATGTGATGGCGCTGGAAAGGGAGCTCGCATGCCCGCTGTTCATCCGCTCGACCCGGCGGGTCGAGCCGAGAAGCGGCGGACATGAAGCTGTCGACCCGCTTCAAGAAGCGGAATGCCGCGGTTGGCGGCCTCGGTCAGATAGCCCGAACGCAAGCCATGCGCCGAGAATGCCGCTCGATCGAGACCGGCTTGTTTGACGCGTGCCTTCAGGATCAGGTTGACCGATTGCGGCGTCTTCAAGTCGCTCCGCTGCCTCGGCAATTTCGACGCAGATCTTCACCGCTGTTGCCCTTTACCAGACCCGCTCATGCAAAATCGCGTCGAACACAACATCGGTCGAGACGAAAGCGCAATGTTCAAGTCGTGCCTGGGCCGCCAGGATCCTATCCCAGGGATTGCGATGATCCCAGTCGAAGGCGGCTGCCAGTTCGGCATGCAGATCGCTGATGGCGATTGTCTGCAATCCGCTGGCAGTCACTGCGGCCCGCAATTCCTGCGGCTTCAGGTCGAGCTTCTTTAGGCGCATCTTGTTGTCGAGCTCGTAGAAGGAGGCGGCACTGACGAGGATGGTATTGGTCTTGTCCTCGATCAGCGATCGCGCTCTCGACGAGAGGCGATCGCTGCCAATGGTCCACCAATAGACCGCATGGCTGTCGAGCAACACCTTCACGAGCGGTTGTCCCGATCGCCAGGCTTCCCTTGCCACAGGCCAATGTCATCGTTCCAGTCGCCGGCGTCGATCCCCGCCTGTTCGGTGTCGTGATCATCGAAGAGATCGTCGGGAAGGCCGTGCTGGCGCAACAGCCCGAACGGTCGTTTGCCCCCAAGGTCGGCTGGACCGATGCGGGCGTAGACGTCGTTGCCGCGCATGATGATGATTTCCTCCCCCTGGTTGGCGCGTTCGAGGACCTCGGCGAAATTCTTGCGGGCCTCGCTGATCTTGTAGCTGGTTTGCGGCATGCTGTCGGACTCCGGGAAAGACTGTTGACCACCGTACCACGGCTTATCTGAGCGCGTACAACGGTCTTGTACGTATCACTATCGATACCGGAACCTTTTCGGAAGTTAGACATTCATCTGCAGCCATCGAGAGTGACGGAAATTAAAGCCGCACTTGATTCCTTTATAGAAAATAACAGCGTTAATTCACTCACGACAAAAGCTTAACGGCGAACTTCCAGTCTTGTCGCGACGATCTGCGAGTCTTGTTCATGCCGTGAGTGGTTCGTCGTATCGCATCATCCGGCCGGCATTGGCGAGCACCAGCAAGGTGCTGAAATTATGGAGGAGGGCAGCGACGACGGCGCCCGCCGCTCCGAGAAAGCCGAATCCCGCCAATGCGACGATCGCTACGGTCCAGCCGAGGCCGATGATGACGTTGGTTTTCAATGTCCGGCGGCAGAGCCTGCTGAGGCGGATGCATGTGCCGAGCCGCCGCAAGTCGCTGCCGATCAGGATGATGTCGGAGGAGGCGAGCGCGATATCGGCACCGCCCGCGCCCATCGCGATACCGACGGCACCGGCCTTGAGAGCCAGCGAGTCGTTGATCCCGTCGCCGACGACAAGGGGTTTGAAGCCGCTTTCCGTCTCGCTTAACACGCGTTTCAGCTTGTCGGCGGGCAGGGCCTCGGCCGCAACATCGGTTATGCCGATCTCTCGCGCAAGGGCATGCGCGACCGACTGACGGTCACCGGTCAGCAGAAGCTGCCGGTTGAGCCCAAGCGCCCGCAATTCCGTCATCGCAATCGCTGCCTCCGGCTTGACGGTGTCCGACAGGAGAAGCCAGGCGACAAAGTCTCCGCCGACGGAAATGCCCGCGAGCGGACCGTCATGCGAGGGGACCAAGGGAGCGATGACGGACAAGCGTTCAAACAATTCGGGACGTCCGAGGGCGACTTCGCCCGCTGCCGTGCCCGCAACGACACCCAGCCCTTGAAGTTCCCGGACGTTCGTCATCGGATGGTAAGTATTGACGAGCGAGGCCAGAGCCCGGCTGACCGGGTGACTGCTGGCGGCGCCCAGAGAGGCCGCCAGGGCCAGAACAGTCTCCCGATCCGTATTGCCCGTAAGCCTGATCTCCTGGAGCCGAAGCCGACCGAAGGTGAGGGTGCCGGTCTTGTCGATGACCAGGGAGGTCAGATCGGCCAGCTCTTCCAGAAATGCGGAGCTGCGGATGAGGATGCCGTGTCGCGCTGCAACCGCGATACCGGCAATCGCTGTTGCCGGCGCGGACAGGACCAGGGCGCAGGGGCAGGCCGCGACCAGGATCGCTAGCATGATCTGGTCATTGTAGGTGAGGAACCAGGCGATGGCCGCTATCGTCAGTACGAAGCCCAGATATTGCTGGGCGTAGCGCTCCAGCAGCCGCGTGATCGGTGGCTTCGAGTTTTCTGCCCGCTGCATCAGCGCGATGACCTTTCCGAGTGTCGAATCTTCGCCGATTCGGGTCACCTCGATCTCGAGGCGGCCGTCCAGATTGATCGCGCCGCCGAAGACGTCCGTGCCGGCGGAGACTTCGAGAGGTATGGATTCGCCGGTAAGTGGCGCGGTGTCGAGGCTCGCCTGTCCCTCCCGGACGCGACCGTCGGCGGGAATGCGGTCTCCCGCTCTCACCTCCACCAGATCGCCTGGCTTGAGCGCGATATTATCGACTTCACGCGTGCCACCATCCGGCGTGATCAGCCGTGCATGGCTACGGGTCAGACGCGCCAATGCCTCCATCGCTTCTTTCGATCCAATGACGCTTCGCTCCTCCAGCACATGGCCGAATATCATGATGATCGGGAGGAGGGCCGCGGTCAGCAGATCGCCGGTCGCCCAGGCAGCCAGCATTGCAAGAGCGATTAACTGGTCGGTGATGCCATGCAGGCTTGGATGGCGCAGACTGTGCCAACCGGAGCGGATGACCGGAACTGCGACGATCAGCGAGGCCGCTGCGAGCAGAAGCTGACCGACGCCCTCTTCGTCCGGCGCAAGCCAGCGCCAGGCAATGCCGAGCGCAAGCAGGCTCAAGGCGATCATGGCCAAGGTAAGCTGAACGGCCGCCGCCTGCTTTTCGTTGGCGGTCAGCAGGCCGGCGCTGAGGACATGGTGGTGATGGTGCGCGTGGCCATGGGAGCCGTGCGAATGATCGGTCGCGACGCTCATTTGTCGGCTCCCTGCAGAATGAGGCGCGTATCGTCCCTGGGGTCGACCGTGATTACCGAGCCTGCTTGCGACAGGATTTTGGCAACGCGATCTCGATAGAGGCGCCAGGCAAGACCGGAATCGCTATGGGATCCCTGCGCGCTTGCAAAGCCGGTGATGGTGGCCGTGTCGGCGCGCGCCTTTGCCAGACGTTCGCTCGATTGGGCTTCCGCCATCTGCAAAATCCGGTCGACTTCCTGATCGGCGGCCTGCCTGTCCTTCTCCGCATCATTCTGCGCTGACGCGATCGCCTGTTCTGCCTGCTGGCTTGCCGTCAGCACTCCATCGAAGGCGCCCACGGCCGTCGCCGGAAGCGCGGATTGAACGTCGGCACGGTCGATCTCGATTCCGAGACCCATGCCCTTCGATTTCAGCGCGTCTAGGCTGGCGTTGATGCTGTTCACCAGGTCGGCGCGCAACCGCTCGCGGCGCTCGGCGGTATCGCTGTCGGCAGAGACCAGTTCCGGGCGCGCGACCAGAATGCTGTCCACATCGCGTGAAGCACAGATCACAACGGCGCTACGGGTCACGAGGCGGTCGAGCGCCGGAAGGACATGCTCCTCTTGCAGGGCATAGGCGAAGGGGTCGGTTACCCGATAAAAGACACGGATATCGAGCTGAACGACACTCGCGTCTGCGGTCAGCAGATATCCCGATCCCGCCAGAGTATCGCTCTCTGTCTCAGCGTTGGCCTCGCCGGCCTGCGCGGCTGGCGAGCGAAGCAATCCATCGATCCGGCGTTCCAGAACCGTTGCGGCGTCGGGCAGAAGCAAGACGTTTTCGAACGGCGCGGGCAAAGCCCATAACAGGCCGGATTCCTGCACCCGGTTCAAGGCGCCCAGCCGGAGGACAACAGCTCGGTTTTGTGGAGTGATCTCCCGGATATTGGATATTGCCCAGCCGACCGCCGCCAGCACCATGATCGCGGAGAGCAGCATGGACACCAGACGAATAGCCTGATGTTGCGCCGTTGAATTCCTATCCCCGATGGTGCGCATCTCTAATGTGCTCCACCAGCCGACGCGGCGCTGGGTGGCCCATCGACCAAAGCCCGGAAAGGTGCTGCGTCGGTTCGTAGGACAAGGCGCGTATTGGAGCTGACGATCGCGCCGAGCGTGTCGAGGGAGCGGAGCAGTTCGTAAAGTTCTGGCGCACTTTTATAAGCCGCTCCATAGATCTGTGCCGCTTCGACCCGGGATTTGGCTTCTATATCGGCGGCTTTCACGGTCGCGTCCGCCTGCAGCACTCTCGCGTCGCGTTCTGCTGCTGAGCGGATTTCCGCGGCCTGCCGCTTGCCGATCGCAGCACGTTCGGTGGCGATGGTCTCACGCTCGGCCCGCATGCGGTCGACGGTGGCGCTCAACGTCACCGAAGGTAGGGTCAGGCGCTCGATACCGACATCGACAACCTGTAAGCCGTAGGTATCGAACAATTGCTGTGCGATCTGGGCTTTGAGCTGCGTCTCCAGGGCATCGATCCGGAGCTTGTCCGGATCGGGGTTGATCAGTGACGACAGTTCGAAATTGCTGGCCGTGGTCTCCAGCGACGATCCGAGGAACGTGCGGATTTGTGTCGCTGCCTGGTCCGGCTGGTTCCGAACCGACCGGACGAAGCGCTTGATGGCATCCGGATCGGGCGGGACCTGCCAGATGGCATAGGCCTGCGCGATGATCCGCAGCCCATCCTTGGTTCCGACATCCTGCAGGCCGCTGGACGTCGATTTGGCGCGAAGATCGACGTCGATGGTCTTCTCCAGGGGAACGGGAAGCCGCAGGGCGAGGCCTGGATTGATCAGAACGCGAGCCGGATTGCCAAATCTGGTGATGATGGTTGCGGCTCCCGATCGCACCTGCACGAGGCAGGCGGCGATCAGAATGATGGCGACGACGATTATCGCGACGATCAGGCGGGACCACCGAAATGGCATCGTCTCGTTGTGATCATCGCCGTGAGAATGATGATGGTCGTGACCATGATGGTCTAAGTTCGGATGGGCGTGCGCATCAGTCATGGGCCAGTTTCTTCGCTTTGGTATGGAGTGTTAGGCTCAGGCGTTGTGTCGGGATCGACCGGCACCGTCATGCTCCGGAGATCGAGGGTCGGAGCGATATTTCCGCCGATACGGTGATCGAGGACGAGAGCCTTCGAGTGGGATAGTCCCATCGTCAGTTGATTGAAGTACTCCTCTGTCAGGAACGCCTGCCCCGCCTCGTGGAAAGCCGATTTCTCAGCCTGGAAGCGCAGTTTTGCGACCTCTGAAGCCGCTATGCCTTCCTTTGCCGTCGCCGTCGCATTGTCCTGCTGGAGGCTGGCATTCAATTGCGCCTCATTCGTCTGTTCGGCCGCCGTTCCCCGCTCGCGCGCAACCAGCGCCTCCGCGCTGATCTGCGCTGCCTGGACCCCGTGAAAGGCGTTGGCCGCACCGGCGGGTGGGTGGATGGCCTCGACGACGACCGCCAGGATTTCGATGCCACTGTTCAGTTCATCCATGTTCTTCTGGACTGCCAAGGCGATATCGTTTGCCAGCGACAACCGGCCTTCGCTGAGGACATCGTTGAGCGTTCTTCTGGCAAAGTCATGGACCAGTACACGGTTTGCGGTACTTTCGATCAAGGCCGGTAGATCGGCGACCCGATAGGCCGCTTTCATCGCCGCCTCATCCGAAAGACCGATGCGGTAGACGAAGCGCACGTCCATGTTGACGATCTGAAAACCTTGTCCGCCGCTGGTGCCGCTCGCGATGACCTGCGATTTCTCGCTGATATGCGAGGCATCCCACAGCCGGTTCGCACTTTCCGGCGCTGGCCCTTCGGCATCGGCCAGCGGTTCGCCGTTGCCGTTCGTGCTAACGGAAGTTGCCAGCTCGTGCACGGTGCCGTTCTCGATGGGAATGATACGACCAAACGGCCATGGAAGGCCAATGTGCAGGCCGGAGTGCCGGATGCCCTCGGCCTTGCCGAACCGCTCGTACACGCCCCGGCCGGTCATCGGAATTTCGCGTATGCCGCTCAACAGCCAGCCTAGAAGGAGCGTTCCGAGCATGATGGTCGGAGCCGTCTTTCGAATGAACGAAAAGGCCCAGATCTGCCGAAGGTCGATGCCCTGCTTCGTCCGCAATTCAGATTCGATGCCGATCAAAGGCTGAGGCGGCCACTGAAGAGTGCCTGCGACAAGGCTGGTGGCGATCAATGCTGGCTCGCGGCTGTCGTCTTGCGGGCGGAACATGGCGGCGACCGCACGCAGCAGAAGCTCAAGCCCGACAAGGGCAACAAAGCCTCCCAATGCCGCCAGGAGTTTGACGGAGAGCCCGGATCCACGCGTGCTCAGGAACAGGCAGAAGGAAGACAGGACGAGGACGAAAATAGGTAAGCGCGCCAATTGCGAAATCGCTTTCGCCTCGGGCCATTCCTCCGCATCGATCGCGGCAAGCCGCCTCTCCGTTACCAGCAGTAGAAAGGCGAAAGCCATACAGACCGCAATGATGAGAAAGGTCATCGTTCCGATCGTTATGTCGTCCGCCTCCAGGCTCCAACCGGCATAGACGATCAAACATGCGAAAAGGGAAAGGCTCCAGACTGAGAGCGGGCGGGTGCCGATGCGCGACACGAGCGACTTTCCTGCAACAAAGACACTTTCGCTCAAACGGTCGATGTGGTCCGGCTCTTCGATTTCCTGCAGGGACCACAACGAGGTTAGAAAAGCAACGAGCCATCGCATCGGCCTTCCATGCGGGATGCTGGGGAGACCGGCTTTTTCCTGACGCCATCTGACGACGTCGTAGGCCGATCGCAGCCCAGCACCGAACAGGACAAGTGCAGCCGCGTTATTGCAGAAGAAGGCGACCCAGATTGCGTTCAGGTTGAAGGTATTCGCAATCAGAGCGCAGAGCAAAAGCAGGGCCACGAAAACCGAGATGCCGAGGCCGTGGCTCGCAAGGTCATGCGCTTGAGCCGCCGCAAGTTGGAAATCTGCTCGGTCTTTGATCTCAGGAAGCTGCTGGATATTGTTGGAATTAGCTTTCGGTATTGCCATACTGTATGCGCTCTTCCGTGGAGCTTTGAAGAAAGGCTTTCTATCTGTCTCGCCAGCACCACAGCGATTTTGGGTGTGGGGATACGTTATTACGTATCATCCTTTTATCTGCAAGACTTCGCCGTGATAAAGGTATTGACGGGGCGATGCTCTGATATGTATGCCTCAGAAACTGACGGTGCCGCAGAAGGTTTCTACCAAACTAAGCCCGGTCGTCATCATCGCTATCAATCTCATCTTCAGCGAATGGGCGCTTCGCGACGCGCGGCGGTAAAGCTGTCACCGTCCGATGGGCACGACAGCATGTAACAAGATTGTAAACCTGGCGCGTCGACAAGTGCAGGGCCGCCGCCGCCCGAGCGATGGCCGATTGTCGTGAACCGAGCCGTGGAGTGGCATTTCTACACCAGTCCTGTTACCGGACTTCGCGGCCCGTCGGACGGCCAGCCGGTGCTGGACGGGCTGAAGGCCATCCACCTCAATCCGGTGAGCGTATCCCAAGCACTTGGGTGGGGAATTGCACGCGCAGAGAAGGCCGGCCAGGACTTGCACAAAACGTTTGGAAATAACGTGAACTGCGTGAAAAAATGCGCAACAAATGATCGCACCGAAGGCGACGTCTTATTGTTACCTCGATTACGCCACCTGCCGGATCTGGGATTCGGACAGGTGAAGTCAATGAGAATTCTGGTCGTCCGGGAGGTGACCTGAGAATTTGAGTGCGCGCTCGTCTTCGCTGAGGAGGTCTCCGCGAACACGGGCGGCAAGGGCCGCCGACTTGACGAGGCGGGCAACTGCTTGTCGTTGAGGCGATCTGCTCCACCGTCTTTGCCTTTACCGGTGACCCGGCGGAAGAGGGGGCCTTGGCGAGCTTTGCGAACTTGATCCAGGTTTGGACGGCGACGGTCGGGCAGGTGGCGTCGGAAGAGCCGCGCCCGACCTCCACCTCGCGCCAGCCTGGCTTGCCGCGCAACGTTACCAGCATGCCCTTATCGAGGATTTCAAGCCAGCCGCGACCATCTTCGCCCTGCTGCTGGCCGACATCTACACCGACGATTTCGGAGCGGCGCAGGCCGGTAAAGCCGATCAGCAGCATCGCCCGATCCCGCAAGCCGCGTAAGCTACCGCGATCCAACGTCTCCAGCATTGCGATCAGGTCTTCCGGCAGTATGGCTTCTTTCTGGCGGGGAGGGGCGACGTGGGTGCTGCGAATGCCAGCGAGCACCGTGGCTAAATGGCTGTCTTTCCGATCGAGCGGCGTCCCTGAGGCGCAGGCGAGGCCTGCCCGGCGCTGGCCGGTGTTGCAGAGGCTATCCTAATTTGACAACCCCGGTACTTGCCCCCAATTCTGCTTGCATGGGGTTGGAGAGTTGAAGTCGCGATGCGGAGTGATGCTCACCGAAAAGGTGCATTGATCAAATGGATGCTCGGCCGTGAAACGCCGCACCACGCAAGCCGTGTTTCCTCGATGCGCAGCTTCTGGGGTCTGATGAGCGCCTATTGGCTTTCCGAAAGCTGGCGCGAGGCTTGGGGACTGACACTTGCCATTCTGGTCCTCACAACATTATCCGCCAAGGCCAGCGTTTGGTTCGCTGTAACCTCGGGCGAACTGGTCAACGGGATAGCCTACTTCCATCATCCAACAACGCCCACCACGCTCACATCGCTGCTGACCACCGCGGCAACCCTTGCCGCGATCGCGATCCTAAGGGACGCAGGTTTCACAGCAGTCCGTCATTTCTTTTCGACCACGCTTCACCGCAAGTGGCGTGAGTGGCTCGACCGATGCTTCAACGAAGCACTGCTCGATTCCAACCATACGCATTTCCATCTACAGCAAATCGGATCCGACGCGGCCGGATCCGCCGTCCCCGCGCCGGACAATGTCGACCAGCGCATCCAAGAATCAATCAAAGGCATGACCGGGGGCGCCCTCGGTCTCGCGATGGGCATCGCGGGCGTCGTGCTGTCGCTGGGCTTCGTGGGTAGCAAACTCATAGAGACGTCGAGCGACGTCAGAGGGCTCGAGTTTCTGGGCAGTTACGGCAGCGCCTGTGTGGCTTTCGCGGCAATCACGATTTACGTGCCGCTTAACACCTTCATCGCAACGAAGCTGGGCGGGATGCTCCAGCGCCTATCGGTGCGTATGCAATGGGCGGAAGGCAGCTACCGCACCGAATTGAACACACTCCTGCACCGCAGTTTCCATGTTGCTGTCCTCCATGGCGAAAGAGCCCAAAAACTCGTGAACAAGCGTCGCTATCTCGACATAGACCAAACCTGGACCAGCCTTAACCGGGTTACTGCCATCTACATGGGATTCGAGCTGGTCCACAATTTCATCGGCTCGCGGATTGTCGCTTACGCACCCGGCCTATTCCCCTTCGTGGACAACAAGCTCAGCCTGCAGTCCTATGTCACCGGTGCCGAACTGGCGAATGCACTCATCAACGAATGCTCGTGGTTCATTCACGTCATGCCCGACATTGCGACGCTCAAGGCGAATGCTCGCCGAATAACCGATCTCGCAAAAGCGATCGAAACCGTTCGGCGGCCTCAGGAGTTTTATGCGCAAACCGGCCCCTACGAATTCCAATACGCCAAGCAGGACCCCGTGCTCGGACTCACTGTTCAGCAGATCGAACTCCTGCATGCGTGCGTCGATCTTCCTTTTCTGGCCGCCGACAAGCTACACTTTCTGCCAGGCGAGTGGACTTTGGTCGTTGGCGATTCAGGTAGCGGTAAAACCTCACTTCTCAAGGCGATAAACGGCCTTTGGGCGCACGGCCGCGGCACAATCGTGACGCCAAGGCATGTGAGGAGCCTTTATGCCGCTCAGGATGTAAAGCTCCAGACCGTGTCTTTGAAAGATCTTGTCTGCCTTCCGGACTCGGTCGACGAGCACTCCGACACGTGTGTCGCAGCGGCGTTGCATAAGGCGGGGCTCGGCGAGCTCATCGAAGAACTCTCAAAGGATGGCCGCGATGGCCAGAGCTGGGATCAGCTTCTGTCCGGAGGCCAGAAGCAGAAGCTCGTCCTTGCTAGAATCCTTTTGCTGCGACCAGGACTCCTGTTCCTTGATGAGGCAACGAGCGCACTCGATACCCAGGCGGTGCATGCGTTCCTCCACGCGATCAAGGATCATTGCGGAAAGGCGACAGTGATCGCCGTCATGCATGACGTTTCGCCTATACAATCAGCGAGCGGCATCGATTTCTTCGACAGCGTGCTCACCATCGAAAAAGGCGTGGCCAAAAAAAATGCCATCGCAGCTTGGCGTCTGACGGGGAAGTGAAGGCGGTTGGCCAGATCCGGAACTCCGCAGAACCTACAGCGTGGGCCCGGTAAAATTCGACCGAGTGTCCGGTTGAAGGAATCACCGGGCTCTGCCACCATCTCTACGTTCCGTTGAGTTCGGATCGAGTCGTCAATGTTGTGCGCGGAGCGCGACGACTGCGAATGATCCTGTCTAAGCCAAACCGAAGAGGGAAAAGCGATGACAGCCGCCGAGAAAAGACCAGACCACCAGTATAACGCCGTGGAACAAGCGATTGCATGGCATTCGGGTGATTTGAGAGCTACGATTTCCACGTTGATCGAAGACTGCAGGCACCTAAGAGATCAACTCGATACCGCTCAGAAATGCATGAGCAGAGGCTTGACGCGAGGTTGGTTTCCCAGTCCGGAGCGCTAAGGCAAATGCGGCGGGGTATTCGCAGGCCGCAGGGCAGGTGCTCCATTCCCGCTGTTCTTTAGCTGGCGCTAATCGTCTATATCATCGCGGCCAGAATCGAAGGAACACGATGACAAAGAAGCTGAACTCGTTGGAAGCGACAAGAGATTGCGTTTCGACTGCTCGTCCGTTCAAGGGAGCTTTTATGTACGTTGCTGTTGCCGCCGTTGCGGTGATGGCATGGTCAGTGACGGAAACGCACGAAGCGCCGGCAAGAACGGGCGAGCACGTGGCAACAGTTATTCACTGAGGAATATCAAAAGACGGGATTTCGGCCCGGAGCGATCTGCTCGGGGAGCGAGAAGATCGCGGAAATACTTCGCGATCCTGCCTTTGCGGCTGGCATCTTCGGCTTCACAGCCGAATTTCCAAGCGTCGTGACGCGCCATCCAATCACCAATCGCAATTGCGTCACGGGCACTGTCGGCGCGACCTGTAACAGGCTTGGACGGAACTCAATCCTGATTGAGCAACAGCTTAACTACGTCGAGATCGCGCGCGCAAGGCTGCCGCCGCTAGGACTACGCGTCGCGAGCAGGATGTCACTGCGTAAAACCCGGCAGAACGTCTTTCTTTAATGCTCGTCGGTGTCTCTATTCGGAGACATGGTCGGTATGTCGCAGTCCTAATTTCCGGAGACCGGTTGCGGTGGCCTTGATGGATTGTAGTCGAGGCGAGGCAGATCGGGGGCGCTTCTATCGAATTCAGCGAAAATGTGAGACTATTTGCTCTGGCAATTTTGTACCGCAGGAGCGAGCACTTCAGTGGATCGAAAGCTTGCAGCCATCCTCTCCACAGACGTTGCCGGCTTCAGCCGCCTTGCGGCGCTGGATGAGGAGGGCACGGTTCGCGCGCTCGGCTTGTGCCACGATCGGATTGCGACGTTGGTTCGCGAGCACGGCGGTCGCATATTTGGTAGCGCGGGTGACGGACTTGTTGCGGAATTCCCGAGTGCTGTTCAGGCCGTCCGTTGCGCGGTTGAAATCCAACGTCAACTTCCCGGCCTTTCGGAAGACCTCCCACGAGATCGTCGCCTGGAGTTCCGGATCGGCGTGAATCTAGGCGATGTGGTGGTGTCAGGCGACGATCTTTTAGGAGATGGCGTCAATATAGCGGCGCGCTTGCAGGAAATGGCCGCCCCCACAGGCATTTGCATATCCGGATCAGTGCGCGAGCATCTGGACGGAAAGGTTCCGTTCACGCTGACCAGCCTTGGCGAACGGGCTTTGAAGAACATCCCGCGGCCAATCTGGGTCTTTCGGGTCGACTGGTCGCGAGATATGCCTGATCAGGGCGGTGATGGGCCTGCGCCCTTGCTCGCGACGCGGTTCGGGAAAGATCAGCCGTCGATCGTGGTTATGCCCTTCGACAACCTGAGTGGTCCCAGCGATGAGTATTTCGTTGACGGAATGGTGGAGGAGATCACCGCGGCCTTGTCCCGCGTTCGAGACTTTTTCGTGATCGCGCGTCAGTCCGCGTTCACGTACAAGGGGCGTTTCGTCGATGTGCGTGACGTTGCCAGGGAACTCGGCGTCACTTACGTGGTCGAAGGGACTGTCCGCCGGGGAGGGGATCGGCTTCGCATTTCCGTCCAATTGGTCGACGCCGAGCGGCGGACTCAGCTTTGGTCGGAGCGTTATGAGGGCGCGACCAAGGACCTCTTCGAGCTCCAGGACAGGATCGCGGCGCAGGTCGCGGGCGCAATACATCCGGCGATCCGCAGCGCAGAAATCGAGCTGTCGAAGCGCAAGCCGCCAAGCAGTCTGCGGGCATACGACCTTGTCATGCGCGCCTACCCATACCTCTGGGGCCACAATAAGGACGCCATCAAACTGGCAATTCCATTGCTGCAAAGTGCCATTGCCATTGACCCGGCTTACGGCCGAGCCCACGCATTCCTGGCGTGGTGCCACGCCCAGAACGTCGGATATATTTGGACCGAGGAGCCGGAACGGGAACTGGAACTCGCATTGAGCGCCGTCGAGGCTGCAACGCCGTCGATTGACGACGATCCGACTGCTTTGACTGCGGTCGGGGGCGCATTGAGCCACTGCGGCGATCAGGAGCGAGCGGCGGCCTTCCTGCAAAGAGCGCTGGCACTCGATCCAAACAGCTCATGGGCATGGGCCAGGTTTGGCTGGGTTGCAAGCTACAAAGGCGAGCCTGATCGCTCCAGGGAGCGGTTCGAGCGAGCGATGACGCTTAGTCCGGCGGACCCGCTAGCCTTCAACATGAGAATGGGGTTCGCTCTCTCGTTGGCCTTGGCAGGCTCCCTTTCCGAGGCAGTGTCCATTGCCCGTGAGGTGGTCAACAGACATCCAGAGGTGACCTGGCCCTACCGGATGATGACTGCCTGGTCGGCCATGGCTGGCGACCATGAAACGGCCCGATGGGCCGCAAAGAGGCTGTTGGCAGCCGAGCCGGACTTTACGATCGAGCGTTACATGACCCGTCCTGTGTTTCGGGACGTACCGGGATGGGCAGATGAGATGACTAACGGCTTGCGGCAAGCAGGATTGCCGGAGCGCTGACGCCAGTCTAGGACTTGCCTTCGAAAGCATTGTTACCACAGCCCATTCAGTTGGCCGTTACGCCATGGAAATGTTAGACCGTGCCTGGAAAACTGACAGGTCCGGAAATGAACATCATACTCCTCCCTGGTTTCATGACAGATGCATCCCTTTGGGATGACCTCCTCCCGACATTGCAGGCCATCGCGCGCGTGAAAGCGATCGATCTCAGCGGCGCGACTACCATGGCCGAAATGGCAGACCTAGTCCTTGCCGAGGGGCCGGACACATTCGTCCTGATCGGCTTCTCAATGGGCGGTTATGTTGCGCGCGAAGTGGTGCGCAAGTCGCCGGAACGGGTCACGGCTCTGATATTGATAGCAACGTCTGCCAGAGGTGACACGGACGAGCAGGCGAAAGGCAAGAAGTTCTCGGTCAAATTGGTCGATCCTGAGCGCTTCCATGGTCTGAGCCGAGGTGCCATCATTAGCTCGTTGCACCAAAGCCGCTCTTCGGACGAGGCGATGATCCAAAGAGTACGCACCATGAGCGAGCATGTTGGCGCGGATGTTTTCATTCGTCATGCCAACGAAGCGAGAGGCGGGGATTTGGAGAGGTTGCACGCCATAACGTGTCCAAGTCTCGTCATCGCCGCTGATGGCGATCGACTACGCACCCTCGATGAGGCTCGCGAACTGGTTCACGGCATTGTCGGTTCTAGCCTTATCGTGATTGAAGGATCGGGACACATGATACCGATCGAGCAGCCTCAAGCGTTGACCGATGCGATCATACCTTGGCTTGAGAAGCTGAAGGACCGCGCGCCCCGCTAGCCGTGCGAACTGGCAACGGCGTTCGAACCCAGCTGGCTTAGCTTCTGGCGAGGATAGGTTGTGTCCGCCATTGGGTTCCAGGCCGCGAAGACGGAAAACCAGGCATTAGAGGTCTTGCCACCCGAAGAATGTCGGGCCAATTGCGTTCGATCAGAGCAACTAAGGCGTGCCCGCAGTGAAAGATAACAATGACGGCGGTTCAAAAGCCATTCCGGCAGAAAAATAGAATAACGTTCCTGTGGCTGTTTGCGGCATCGGTGATGATCGTGATGATCCTGTGCCGCCCGGCTATCAGCGAGAGGTCCCCCATCCACGATCTCTTTGAAGTATCCGGATTTCTGCTTGTACTGACCGGGGTGTTCGGCCGTCTTTGGTCAATCCTGTACATCGGCAACAAGAAAAACGTCTCGTTGGTGACGACGGGACCGTATTCCGTGACACGAAACCCGCTCTATTTTTCCTCCACGATCGCCGTCACCGGCGCTGGGCTTTACTATGGGTCGATCGCTCTCGCCGTCGCTCTGTGCGCTGGCTCCTGCATCGTGTCCTACTACACGGCAAAAAGGGAAGAAAGCGATCTGCGAAGCTTGTTTGGGGCGCGATACGGGCTATATGCCGAAACCGTGCCGTTCTTCTGGCCGGACTTCAGGCTGTTCAAATCCGCAAAGGAAGTGACTTTCTCGACACGCCCCCTGGCGAGGACCTTTCGAGACGCGATTTTCTTCGTGATGCTCTATCCTGCGCTGGAACTGCTCGAATATTTGCACGTCAATGAACTGACGGTCACCCTGTTTCACCTTCCATAGTCACGTTCTGGTGAGCGGATGCCTCTTGCTCCACGATACCACTCTGCTCTGCAGGACCCGCGCTTGGCGTAGGATTCCGCCCCCTCCCGCAAACGACCCCAAGTTCATAGCTCGCTCTCTCTTCGCAATGCGTGCCAGCCGAGAGGCTGCGAAGAGGGGGCTAGACCTCACCTCTCGGGCCGGCAAACGCGACATTCGGGGATCAATCCGATCGCTGGAGGGACTATCAAGTTTTAGGGAAGGTCGAAAGAGCCCGATGTCTTATTCGACGTTCTCGCGGATTTCGCTCTCGTCGGGCAGGGCGGTGGCAGCTTGCTCGCGCTTCCAGAAGTCACCTACCACTGCGCGTCTAAGTTCCGTCTCTGACACGACGCGATCAGGGTCCACTGCCTCGCCCCGCTTCAGCGCCTCGCGGTGAGTTGTCCACATCATATCCGGACGGACGCTCTCGTGCCGTGCTGCTTCGGCCGCAAGTTTGGACGTGTGAAGTCCGATCACGACTTCCTTCTTGCCAGGTGCTTCGACTAGGTCAGTCGGCACCCGCCGACGCATGCTGTAGGTGCTTCCTCGTCTGACAAGGCCGGTCACTTTGGTCATGCTTCTGACCTCGCTGTGTAGCATTCTCATGTAACAGCGCGGCAGAGTAAAGCATTGATTTTATTTAAATATTTTTTTACAATCCCTCAGAAGGGGATTGGTGGGCCCGGAGGGAGGAAGCGGGCACACCGGCGCGAGCCTGGATTAGAAACGAAAACAATGCCTTGTGGGACTTTTGGGTACGTTTTCGAGCTTGTTTCTGTGTACGGAGCGATCCGGTAAATGTCAACATTTCGCCTGATAAGCGACGACCTGTTTAGTGTTCAGTTGCCCGCTCTTGGTTGAGGGCGAACAGACGGGCAAGCACGTCTTCTTCCGTCAGGTCGGCCGCCCAACCATATGCTGCTGCTACAGCCTCATCCAGGGCCTTGTGTGCAAGGTCTAACCAAGTGGGACGCTCGTTATATAGGTTTGTCAGCGTCCGCTTCTTCAATATTTTTCCGGCCTCTTCGTTGGCAGGAACGATCCGGTCTGGAAATCCAGGCACAACTTCTGGGGTTCGGCGAACTAGGTCTGGAGGGTTTAGCCAGTTTTCTCGTAGATCGTTTAGCCGTTTCGCGGCATCTGCAATTTTGACGGCCCTGGGATCAGTTGCGTACTGGTCAGCGCGAATGTCGGGTGTCAGCCCCTTAGGGAACGGGAAGGTCTCGAAGGTACTGCCGGGGGTGTATACTGGATCATTACCGACACCGTGAAACTGGCAGTTGTTCAGCGACCAAATCTCGTGAAACCTCGACGACAGGATACCAAAGGTAGTGTCATCGTTTTTATCGATAGCAACAATTCTGGTGTCCGGCACATAGCCAGCCGAAACCCATCTGAAGACTCTGTGTTTGGATACGAGTCCAGTGGCAAGGAAGCGGGTTCCGCGACCATATATGGCCCGCACGTCATCACCGGACCGTCGGAATTTCCACCAATTGCTCGCGGTTCGCCCCTCGTTGTTTGATGCTCTAACTTGTTTCACTGCAGAAAGAAGATGATTGAAGGGTTCTTCGAACTGGGAGGCCGCCAATTCGTCCAGACCAAAAAAATCGATGATCCAGCAATCCCTCGGGCGTCCGGCTAAATCGGACCAAGCGACGAACGGACGCAACACGTCGGAGTTATATCTGCCGTTGACGTTTTGCGGTGATAATAACCAAGACCGTGCCGCATCTCCGAGAACATCAAATGCGCCACCTCGTTCAATGCCACGCGCACAGAGACCCGTATTTGCCACAAGAGTAGCTGGCGTGGACCGATCTTTGCTGCCGCCCGTCAGATTGGCGAATATTTGGGGCACATAGCTTCCGTTGAGAGAGCCGCCGTTTTGCGGACCTCCAAAACAGACAATCGAAACTCGAACGCTCGCTCCGGCGACTACCCAAGGCTCGTCGGGCCAGGCTGCAAAAATGTTGTTCGCGGCAACAGCGTCCATTGCGACGCGGTTCACAGGAGCCCTCACCATATTGGTTGTGACGAATCCTACCCGCTCGACAGAACCTTCCGAGATCAGCGCTGCAGCCTTGACCAACCAGTACGATACTAAGTCGGAGGAATTTCCGATGCGCCCAGAATAAACAGCACGAAGAGCGTTAGTGTATTCTGACCCTAATTCGTTTCTCATCCACTTCCCTCCCAAAAACGGAGGGTTCCCGATGATAGCGTTCGCCTGGGGCCAATTCGCCTCCGTAAAGCTGCCTTCGCCAGCATCACCCGCTACCTGGTTCAAAAGAGCATCCCGATACTCGATGTTGCTAAGCGGCTTCAGGATAGGATTCTCGCTCGCTGAAAAGCCATTTTTCAGCATCCATTGAATTTCCCCGATCCAGACTGACACCCGTGCCAATTCCGCAGCATAAGGGTTGATCTCGATACCCCTTACAACCTCTGGCCCTATGCGGGGAAATCCCCTTGGCAGCCCCAGTGCTTCGGCTTCCACCTGGGCTCTATGTTCGAGGTCCTTCAAGGCTCGCAGTGCTAAATAAAGAAAGTTACCCGAACCACATGCCGGATCGAGAATGCGAAAATCGCCGAGCCGCTTTAGATACCCATCCAAAACGCCCTGGGCCTGGTTCTTGGCCTTGGTTCTCCCTCCGCCTTTGCCAGCGGAGGCCTTGTCCATCAAGGCAGTAATTTCTGCTTTGGCTTGTTCCCACTCGGCTGCTAACGGCTCCACGATCACTGGATTTATGATCATCATGATCTTGTCGCGGTCTGTGTAGTGAGCGCCCAGCTGACTACGCTTTTCAGGGTCGAGACCGCGTTCGAAAAGCGTACCAAGAATTGAGGGATCAATGTCGCCCCAGTATTGGGCGGCCGCATCGCGAACGATTTTGATTTCGCTTTTGGTAAGTGAAATCACCAAATCATCATCAAATAGTCCGCCATTGAACCATGCGATGCGCTCAAAGCCAACGCGACCACCTGATTTCATTGCAGCGAACAGATCACGAGCAAATGCCTCAAACTCTGCCGGTTCTTCAAGTGCCCGCTCAAGCATCCTTGTGAAGATACCATCAGGAAGAAGCTTGACGTCTTCGGCGAACATGCAAAACACGAGACGATTGATGAAATGTGCTACCAGCTCGGGCGCATGTCCGCGTTCACGAAGCGAGCGTGCGAGCTTGGCAAAGTCACCCGCTACTTCTTCAGTGAGTTGCTGTCTGGTCTTTTTGGGTCGAAGTGTCTCGGGATCGGAAAAGACGGCCTTGAGCCACCCTCTTTTTTCTGGGTCTCCCAAGTCGGAGATCGGAATCTCGTAGACCTTCGAGACGGAGTTCGTCCAGTTGGTATGGACGCGGATCAAGCTGCCAATGTCAGAGACCACCAGTAGCGGTGGGTTGTCGAGTGCAACGGCATACCGTTGGAGCTGGGCAAATGCGGTGTCGAGGTTGGCTTTCGTTCCCTTGTATTCCCATGCAAAGAAACCACGCTTGAAAACGTCTGCAAATCCCTTGCCACCCGTCGTTTTCGTCGCCCCTACCTCAAAACCGTAGTCAAGGCCGGTGGGATCAACTTGGGCTGGCGTCGCCTCGTCCAGTAATCGGCAAAGGTCGAGGAAGTGCTCCTGGGCTGCGGAGCGTTCCTTGAGCGCCGAATTCGACCATTTTTGAGTGAATTCTTTTGGTTGCATGATTTGACTTGCCTGTTGATCGTTGGCAGTTAAATCAGATTCGCAATGCAACGAGAACTGAGTCCAGTGCGGGGACCTAACTTCGGTCTCCCTTCTCCCTCTACGGACATTTGAGCCATGATCCGCGTGCGGCATCCGCATGGGCGGCATCTATTCCAGTTCGGTGCGGGAGCGGCCCAATCAGCGTGGGATAACGTGAAGTTGGTCATCGAGGGTTGAGTGATTAACATTCATCCCCAAAAGCGTGCGTGCTAAGAAAATACCTCGATTCAGCAATGTGATTCTTTAGCAACCCAAAGGCATCGGATGGCTACTCACGACGTTGTCAGGCAAGTAAGCTATGTCCAGCAGGCGCTCTCGCAAAATAGGAAGCATCTCGGCTTCTTTATTGGTGCTGGGTGTCCCCTCTCTGTTCGAGTAAATCACCGCGAAGAGGGTGATAAGGTTGTCTCGGATGCGCTGATACCGGATGTTGTTGGTCTCACAGGGATTATCAATGAGAAGCTAAAAGGCGCTAACTCCGACAAGCCAACGACCTGGGACCGAGTAATCAGCCTTGTTCGGCAGGATGGCGGCAACGATAAGAACATTGAACACGTGCTCACACAGATAAGATTGCTGGCGAGCGTGGCCGGAAAAGGTACTGTCAGAGACCTCACCGCCGACCAGTTGTCGAATTTAGATAGAGATATTTGTACAATAATTTCCAAGGTAGTAGATCAAGAGCTGCCTAACTCGAAGACTCCGTACCACAATCTAGCTGTTTGGACGCGGTCTATCAAACGAGAGCAGCCTGTTCACATCTTTACGACTAACTATGACCTGCTACTTGAGCAGGCTCTTGAGGAGTCCTCTGCGCCGTATTTTGACGGCTTTATCGGCACCCGGAGAGCGTTCTTCGATTTAGGGGCGGTGGAAAACGAAGGTGATCTTCCGGCACGATGGTCTCGCCTTTGGAAAATCCATGGATCGCTTAACTGGCAACTAGATAAAACGAACAATGTCGTCAGGTCCGATCAACCAACAGAAGGGCAGAAGCACCTAATATATCCGTCGCATTTGAAATATGATCAAAGCCGAAAGATGCCATACTTGGCAATGCTAGACAGATTAAAGGAATTTTTGCTCAGGCCTTCATCTATATTGTTTATGTCCGGATATTCATTTGGTGACGAGCATATCAACGACGTGATTTGCCGAACATTGGCGTCTAATCCGACTGCGCATGTATTCGCGCTCTTATTTGGTCAATTGAATGACGAGAAGTACGGACAAGCTAGAACATGTGGACTTGGCACGCCTAACTTAAGCGTCCTTGCCTTCGACGGCGCTATTGTTGGTCGTACTCCAGGTAAATGGAAATATTCCGATCTACCTTTCCCCTTGCCGGGCGGTATCGTCGTTCCTGACGAAAAGGGGGAAACGTGCGAGCTGAAGCTCGGAGACTTCATGCAGTTTGGAAACTTGCTCCGAAATATCACTGCGGCCGGTGACGACGCCAATGGATGAACTCGCAAGCCAAGCCACCTTGCTAGGAACGGTGCAGGATGTCAGCGGAACGTCCGTCAGCGTGACTCTTCAAGGAAATCAGTTCTCGGGTCTCAGTTTTGTAAATGGCCAGGGATATCGAATTGGTCAGGTGGGGAGTTTCGTGAAAATCCCTATTGGGTACGTTGAGCTTTTCGGAATTGTCTCGCAGGTGGGTGCCAGCGCAGTCCCTGAACGCATGGCCGCCGAGATGCCCAACGGGCATAGATGGATCAAAGTTCAGCTGATAGGCGAGGGATACAAAGGCGGAAAGTTCCAACGCGGGATTTCGCAGTACCCGACCATCGAAGATGAGGTTCATCTCGTATCTGAAAACGACCTGGCCTCTATCTATGGCAGAAAGGCGGAGCAGCACCATCTAGTTAAGGTGGGCCATATTGCTGGCAGTGAATCAATTGAAGCTCTGGTGGATATCAACAAGCTCGTCACACGACACTCTGCGATTGTCGGCACAACCGGGTCAGGTAAGTCAACTACGGTAGCTGGCCTTCTAAACGCCCTAGCCGACACCAGTCGCTTCCCATCGGCAAGAATAGTGGTTCTTGATATCCATGGCGAGTATTCAAAGGCGCTTGGTGATCGCGCGAACATCTACAAGGTCAATCCGGACCCCCACAATGATCACGAAAGGCCGCTCCAAATCCCGTTCTGGGCGATGAGTTTTGATGAGCTACTAGGGGTGACATTCGGCAGCTTACCGTCTGATGGCAAGGCGAAGAATGTCATCATGGAGAGGATAATCCAACTAAAGACGGAAACCCTCCAAAAATATCCGCAGCCAGGCATCACTCTTGACAATCTGAGCGTCGATAGCCCGATCCCGTTTTCCCTCAACCGCCTTTGGTATGATCTCTATTGTCTTGAGTTTGGTACGTATTATTCGGACGGTGGAAAAACGCCCATCCGCGCCAATTGGGCGTACGAGAAGAACGCGGCTGGTGACGATTTAGTGGGAGATGCAGAGAAGGGCGTTCCCCCAAGGTTTCGCAAGCCGAAATCTGTGAAGGACGACCCCGAGAAGATTAATTGGTTGCCTGACCCCCTCAACATACGAGCGCAACTCGATAGTTTGGGCGCAAAGCTGCGAATTTCTCGGTTCGATTTCGTGCTCAGGCCAGGGAAGTGGCAGCCGAAAGAAGATGGTGAGCTTGAGGCCGATCTGGCCGAACTGATGCAAAGTTGGCTCGGTAGTGCCAGGCCAGTTACGATTCTTGATCTGTCGGGAGTGCCGACGACGCTGATGAATGACATCATCGGCATCCTGCTTCGGGTGCTTTACGACGCCTTGTTCTGGGCGCGTAACCTATCGCAGGGCGGCAGGGAGCGGCCCCTGCTGATTGTTATGGAGGAGGCGCACACATACTTGAATGACAATTTCCACGGGGCAGCTTCGTCAATTGTCCAGCGAATTGTGAAAGAGGGACGGAAGTATGGTATTGGCGCGATGATCGTCAGTCAGCGCCCGTCTGAAATCAACCCCACTATTTTGTCGCAATGCGGTACGTTCTTTGCGCTGAGGCTTAGCAATGCAACCGACCGCTCCCACATTACAAGTGTGTTGACGGACAATCTGGAGGGATTGACAAACATGCTTCCGATTCTGAGAACGGGTGAGGCCATCATATTAGGCGAAGCTGTCGGGCTGCCGATGCGAACACTGATACAAGCCCCTCCAAAAGATCAACGCCCCGACAGCCAAGACCCGGTGGTATGCGATGATTTGGCTCCTGAATTATCAATGATCCCAGGTGGCTGGAATATTTCAATGGAAGAGAACCCGAATTACGACGAGTTCGTTCTAGTTTGGCGGCAGCAAAACCCTCGCATTGTTCGACAAGTTGAAGAGGAACAGAAGCAATGACCTGGCATACTTATCCTTCATTTGAATCATCGAACATTCATTCAATTAGATACAATGAGTCTACGTACACTTTAGAAGTGGCTTTTCAGAATGGCGGCGTTTACGAATACTACGATATTCCTTCGCACGTCAGCAAAGAATTCGAACAAGCACCCTCGAAGGGGCAGTACCTCGCGGCAAACATCAAGGGCGTTTATCGCTATAGCAAAGTTTAGAAATGCCAATTGTAACTCTGAATCACCAGACAAAACGACTTCAAGTGAATTCATTTGAGGTCGAAAATCAGATACTCTTTAGTTTCTTCGACAATCTCCCTGCTGCTGACCGAGACGAGAAGCTCCATAGGGCTCTTTACATCGGCGTTCTGGCTCTTATGGAAGATCGGATATCATCCTTCCTTGCAAAAACATCCAACGAATTAGGGACGGAGCTGGAAAGCCTTAAGCTGATTTTCGACATGAAGAAGGAGCTTTTCTTCAAGTCGTCGGTCAAGGGTAATCTCGCTGAAGAGGAGATAGCCGAATACCTTTCTGCTTTCCTCTCGGAGCGTCGCCTTTCTGATAGGGTTGAACTGACGGGAAACGCAGCAGGTAGTCTACATAAAAACAAGACTGGCGATATCGTTTGTTACATTGACGGCAGCAATGATATTAAAATTGCTATCGAGTGCAAGTTTGATAAGGGCATTCGACTTGGAGATATTCAATCAAAAGATATCTTCACGAAGAAGAGCGATACTGCCTGGAGTCAGCTCATTGAAGCTCAAGCGAACCGCGACGGTAGGGTTGGCATTATTGTTTTCGACGCGTCCCTGGTCGACGGCGGCATCTTATCCGCTGTTCAAGACGTGAGGTATATACCTGCGATAGGGTTCGTTGCGATCATAGACTCGCTCAAAGGCGATTACCGGAACCTTACGATAGCTTATATGTTGGCGCGAGATATCGCGATCAATACAAAATCTATCGAGTTCGACAAAGATATTATGTCTATTATTGTCAATAGAATTATCAAGGACATCAATGAAGCTCTGAGTGTTAAATCGTTAGTGAATTCAAATATTGAAAATTGCAAAAAGATATTACTGCAGCTCGACAAAAGCATGCTGTCGATGGAGTTTAATCAGAGATATATGGCGAAATTCCTGAAGGATGGACAGTTCACAAAGGAAGACCTTCTCGATTTTTATTCGGGAGAAGAAGTAAGGGACAGGTTCCGACTGCTGGAGAGAGAGATAAAGGCCATTTAGGTATACCCTGGCGGGCGCTTGCCATCGACGGTCAGATGGCGTCCGCAAGGGTGGCTACTTGCATCCGGAGCCCCAGCCTCCGAACGTTACCCAATCGGAGTGTCTTGTCCTAACCTCCGCCGATAGCGATCCTTGTTCAAAGGAGATCGCGATGCAGCTTAGGCCCACTCAAAAGGAAAAAGTCAAAAAGCAGGAAGAAAGCCGACGCCGCGAACGGCGGCGGCGAGAAGACGAATATCGCAGGCGCATTGAGCGGCTTCGCCGTCAGATCGCGGAAGCTCGCAGGCGGCGGCAGCAGATGCTCTTACTCTTCCTGTTGGCCGTAATAGCAATGCAGGAATCGATCCTTGCGACCTTCCGGCGCTCGTATATCCATTGGCCCGATCCCGCCCCAGAACCCAAGGATTGGACACCCGATCCGGCAAACGACTTTGCGCCCAGGCCCGGTCACGACGACCATTGTGATGGCTTCAGCCGCGAGCAATGGAACCGGATGCTGGATGAGCGCGGTATTCGCATCAGTCGAAAGGCCGAGATTAAAACTGCGTGGGAGGCCGATCCCGACCGCGAGCTTTTTCCAGAGCGTTATCAACTGTGGGGCAGCAAGCCCCATCTTGGCCAGATCATGTACGACCTGACAGCGCCATATTGGCAACAAGACGCTTTGACCGCCCTCAAGCTCTTGTCGCCGCCCGAGACGCACAAATACTTGAAGGAGGCGTGCCTAACCGATCTACGTGATTTGTTGATGTGTCGCGCTGAATCGAGCGATGAGATCGTCAGAAATTTCCGGGTAGCTGCGATTCACTGGGATATCCGCAAGGAGAAAGAGGCCGAGGAAGTACGACGGGAAAAGGAATTGTCGCGAAAAGACGACGACGGCAAAGGAGTTCCGGGGCCGAAATAAAGGGATTTTTCGGAGAATTCCTTGGCTGGAGACCCGAAGGTCTTTCGTTGCAAGGAATTTTCTAAGAAAATCGGTTCGACCAAAGGAATTCTAAAAAATATTCCATAAATTTCGATTTTTATGAGAATTCCTTTGCTAAAATAGCCTATTGACGGAATGAAATTGCTCACCTAGCTATTCGCTGTCCACAACGAAAAGGAGCTTGGGCATGGCGAATACAATCTACATCTCTGCGGACGTGATCCAGAACTCGCTGCTCGACACGGGTGATGCAATTGCCGCATTCGTCAAATGGAAGCCGAAGCGGCGAGAGACGGTCTT
>NZ_JAIQXS010000074.1:0-289 GCF_020166565.1 Rhizobium sp. 3T7 | reverse complement strand
GGTCGCCTCGACAACCGCATGCGAGTTCTCCCGGTAGCGTTCGAGAAAGCCGCCAAGCGACTGGCGGTCGTTCTTCACCCGGCCGGAGCGTAGCGTCTTCCCGCCCGAATCCTGGACGACCAGATGGCTATAGGATTTGTGGTAGTCGACGCCGATATGGTAATCATAGGAGGCAGTCATGCTTCCAACTCCCCTGTTGAGATTTTCCGAACCCCAACAGGATAAGCCGAAAGGCTGGAAGCGTGACTGTCCCTCGATCATCACCTGCATCTCAGTGATCCGTTCTCTC
>NZ_JAIQXS010000073.1:0-336 GCF_020166565.1 Rhizobium sp. 3T7 | reverse complement strand
GAGGTCAGTGTCGAGATATCGACCGTATCGTTACCCGTCGAACCATCGATCGTGATGGTGTTGGTGAACAATGTGGTCGCCGCGAAATTGCCGATCACCTGGAAGGTATCGCCACCACCGCCACCGGTGATCTGGATCTCCTCGATATTCGCAAGTTCCGCAACGACCGCGGCACCGCGCGTGATCACGATCTCGGTGGCTGCCGCGACCGTGATGCCGGCTGCGATCGCATCAAGCCGGGCATAGACCCGGAAGGCCTCGGCGCTCGCGTCGCCCACGATCCGAACGGTGTCGGTGTCGCGGCCGCCGTCGATGATGTCACGCCCTTCGGTGGAA
>NZ_JAIQXS010000072.1:0-391 GCF_020166565.1 Rhizobium sp. 3T7 | reverse complement strand
AGTCTGTCGTGGAATTTTACGGATGCGGTGAGCGCAGCTATAGCGAGGTTGTCAGCCATTTTGGTATCGACTATTCGACTGCGCGCAGATGGGTGGCGGCTTACGCTGCCCATGGTCCGGCGGGGCTGGAGAAGAAGTTCAGCGTCTACGATGGCCAGTTCAAGCTATCGGTTCTGCGGCGGATGTGGGAGGATGGGCTGTCCTATCGCGAGACGGCGGCGCTGTTTGATATCCGCAGTGCCAGTTGTCTTTCGGATTGGGAGAGGCGATATGAACACGGCGGCATCGAAGCGTTGGCCCCACGCCGCCGAGGAAGGCCACCATTGATGCCCGAGCCGACCGTTCAGCCCAGTGGAGCGGATGCTTTGCGGAGCGACGACGCCAAGAGCCG
>NZ_JAIQXS010000071.1:0-393 GCF_020166565.1 Rhizobium sp. 3T7 | reverse complement strand
TGGTCGATGTTGTCCTTCAGCGTGAAGACATAGCCGCCGCTGCTCTGGTCGGACAAGGTCACGGTGAACACGACGCGACCGTCGGACGACTTCGCCGTCAGTTCCGTGTGATCTTCGTTGAAGGAGTAGGTGATCGGCTTGCCGTTCGAACTCAGACCTTCCGGCGCTGTCAAGCCGGACGTGAAAGCGACCGAACGGTCGGCAATGCCGCCGTTGTTGTCGTCCGCGCCCCAGGAGATATTCAGATGTCCATGCTGGACCGTCTTTCCCGGCCAGCCCATGTCGTTGCCGTGCGGCAGGTCGTCTTCGTTGACGGATTCCGACTCCGGCTCGCCGATGACCGGCTGATCGTCGACGACATTGACGGTGAAGGTGTTCGACGCGGTGTCGCCA
>NZ_JAIQXS010000070.1:0-399 GCF_020166565.1 Rhizobium sp. 3T7 | reverse complement strand
AGCATCAAGGTAACGGCGACCGACCTTGCCGGCCTTGCCGCCAGCGAGACCTTCAACATCACCGCGACGACAGCTCCCACGACCTACAGCCTGTTCAGCGCCTCCAATACGCCGGCCCAGACAAACCTCAACGATGGTCAGCAACTCGAACTCGGCGTCAAGTTCCAGTCAAACGTTGCCGGTGATGTCACCGGCATCAAGTTCTATCGCAGCGCCAGCGACACCGGCCAGAACGTCGTCGACCTGTGGACCACCGCAGGCGCCAAGCTCGCCACCGCCACCTTCACCAACACCTCGGCGAGCGGCTGGCAGACGGTGAACTTTGCAACCCCCGTCACCATCACCGCCAACACCACCTATGTCGCCTCGTACCACACGACCGGGGCCTATGTGGCGACC